>CAJWRP010000146.1 GCA_913046025.1 uncultured Chloroflexota bacterium | reverse complement strand
TGTGGTTGTTTTGAATAATGATTTTGAATGCCGCGGAAAAATATGAACTACAAAGATTCCTGAAATCAGCAGAGAAAATTATTCAGCTGGCATTTACACTATACAGTGTGCGATATCACATTCTTACAAAAGGAATTCTCTACAAAATACCTTATCCGAGTGGCATCATGATCGCTCGGTTAGTTTTAATCGAGAGGACAGAGTATCAACCACAGTAACGAACAAAATCTATACATCATTTTGATATTTCTTATTGCATGAATCGTTCAACAGCTAGATGCAAGTAAGCTTATATTATAAGTTATACATTTGTGTGAATGGTGCCTCGATCGCTTGAGTATCGATCCGATCGAAGGATCACTATGTCACCCAGACTAAAAAAACACAAAATATAGATGGCGTTTTCCATCATGAGCACACGGTCTGCAACACCCAAAGAAAGAGCGCCCTCGCTGCCGCCCTCCCCTATCACAACCGAAATGGAAGGGGTTTCTACAGTCCCCATCTCTGCCATCAGGCGGGCTAAAGCGTCGCCCATTCCGTGTTCTTCGGAATGTAGGCTAACGTCCGCCCCTATCGTGTCGATTAGCGTTATCAAAGGAAACTTAAATTTCTGAGCCAAAGCTATCGCCCTGCTTGCCTTTCGGAAGCCCTCTGGTCTTATGCCTCCATTATCGCCTGCACAGGTCTTCCCGCTACGCTGCCCTACTACGACAACCGTCTGAGCAGCCAACTGACCTAATCCGCAGATGATCGCGCTGTCGTCTCCGTGAGAGCGGTCACCGCGTAACTCAACGAAATTACTGAATATCCGCGAAATGTAGTCTGTTGAAGTCGGCCTGGATTCATGCCGCGCCAGTTGAACCGTGTTCCATGCCTCGACCTGTTGAGGCTCAATCACTCGCTCGGGGTTTCTGTCACTTGCGGTCAGCTGATATTGAGGTCCCAAGTGGTCCAACACCACGCTCAACAGCGTTCTCAACTCGGATCGCTTTACCACACCATCAATAAGGCCATTGCGAAGGTGGGCCTCAGAGGTGTTCGCGTTGTCGGGAAGGTTGCCCTCCATGGAATGTTTGATGTCTCTTAAAGGTGACAGGCCTACGATTGCCCCAGGCTCTGCCACTATGATGTCTGCCAGACTGCCGAAGCTAGCGTACGTCTGTCCCGTGGCGGGATTGGCCAGCACTGCAATGAAAGGAAGTCCCTTTTTGCCAAACTGGGTGGCGGCCATGCTGGTTTTGGCCATCTGCATTAACGATAGCACGCCCTCCTGAATACGAGCGCCTCCGCTGGTTATTATCGATATTACGGGGAGTTTCTTTTTGCCTGCGTGCTCGAATGCCAGGGCAACTTTTTCGCCTACGACGCAGCCCATGGTACCACCCATGAAACCAAAATCCAAAACAATGAGCATGGCTGGGCAGCCACCAATATCGCAAGTACCAGTTACTACTGCCTCGGTTAGGCCAGTGCGTTTCTGGTCATTAAATATGCGTTGCTTGTACGACCCTCTGGAGGAGAAGGAAAGGGGATCGGTCGACGTAACTGACCTGTTGATTTCATGGAAAGTATCTGGATCGATAAGTGAATCGATGCGCTCACGGGCAGATATGCTGTAGTGGAATCCACACAGGTGACAGACACGATATCGGGCATGCGCCTCTGAATCGGCCAATTTGGCACCATCAATAAGGCAGTACTCCCTGCCTTCGAACCCATCGTCTTCGTTACAGCCACCACTTCGTACCACCAGTCAGGCCCCTCACGCGGACTAAAATCATAATGTTAAACGACCGTTACTAACTCATTATAACATCGCGTGACTTGGAACCGTCACTGGGGCCTACTACAGATTTTTCCTCAAGTTCATCCATTAATCGAGCGGCACGGGGGTAACCAATGCGCAATCGTCGCTGCAGAAGAGACGTCGAAAGCTTGTTGTACGTCTTCGCCAATTCGACGGCCTTATCGAACAGTTCGTCTGTAGACGAGTCCTTGCCGCCTGCGCCGCCTTCATGATCACTATCTTCGCTTCGGACGGCACGTAGAAAAATCTGCGGTACCCAGCCCCTAGGAGTTATCTGCCAAAACTTCACCAGGTCCTCTATTTCAGTATCCGACACGTACGCGCCCTGCATGCGCTGTGGTCTGGCAGCGTCACGAGGCAGGTAGAGCATGTCTCCCTTGCCAATTAGTTTTTCAGCACCTGTAGCATCGAGAATTGTTCGCGAGTCTATCGACGATGTTACGCCAAAGCTTAGCCTGCTTGGGAAGTTAGCCTTGATTAGGCCAGTCACTACGTCTACAGAGGGACGCTGAGTGGCCAGAATCAGGTGAATGCCCGTAGCTCGACCTAGCTGAGCCAGACGACACAGAGACTGTTCCACGTCAAAGGCCGCAGTCATCATCAGGTCTGCCAGCTCATCCACCACAACCAGCAGGAAAGGCATCTTATCCTCGGCGGACTTCTTGTTATACGACTCGATGTTCCTGACACCGATCTCTTCCATACGGCGGTAACGGTCCATCATCTCGCTGATGACACCTTTGAGCATGCCGACCACCTCGTCGGTGTTAACTACGACTGGTGTGAGCAAATGGGGAATGCCGTTATAAGGCGTCAATTCCACCCGCTTAGGGTCGATCAGAAGCATTCGAAGCTCCGCAGGAGATTTTCCCATTAGCAAACACGTAAGGATAGAGTTCAGGCAAACACTCTTGCCGCTGCCCGTTGCTCCCGCGATAAGCAGATGGGGCATTTTAGCCAGATCGATGACTACATTCTCACCACCACTGCCCTTGCCAAAGGCCACAGGCAGATCGCCCGTCCGACTGATCTTTTGGAACTCCTGCGTCTGCATAACGCCTCGCAGGGTTATAGGAGTTGGGTTAGCATTAGGTATCTCGATACCAATCTGTGCTTTGCCCATGACAGGCGTCTCAATTCTTAGACTAGGCGTCTTTAGGGCCAACGACAGGTCCTTCTCTCTCGAAAGAATACTATCAACCTTGACGCGGGTCTTCTGCTCTACACGAGTCACAACCTGCTTGCCACGCTCGTCCAGAACGGACAGGCCGTTGTCGTCAATTTTCTTTACCTGCTTGTACCGACGGACCCAACCGGGCACAAAGCCATACATCGTTACAGTAGGTCCTGACCGGATCTGCCCGACTTCGACCTCAATCTCGTAGTCAGCCAAGGTCTTCTGTATTATCTGCGCCGTCTCCATGATCTGCGCCTCAGATACTTCGGGAGCTGGCAGGTCTTTTAGAATGCTGGATGGTGGCAGCGACCACTTCTCTTTGCGTTTTCCAAGAAGCGATATTGTCCTCGAGGGATGGCCATCTGTCTCAGAATGACCGTTTTTGTCGTTGTGACCGTTACTCCCGTTTGTCGGAATCACGACGGGCTCATATTCCGGCTCAACCACATGAGAGACACCAGGAACAGATACCTCTTCGATGGAGTCCGAGCTCCAAAAACGGTTGAATTTTTTACTCAATCCAGAAGGCTCATCACCGTCTTGGGAGTTATCTTGGTCTAAATCAGTATTCGGTTGAATTTTGATCTCATCAGGCGGAACAAAAGATGTTATCGAATCAAATATGCTGACAGGTTCAGGCGCATCGGTCCACGCATTTTCTTCATCGGCAACGTTAGCTACGTCAAAGGATGAAAACTGCGGTTCGTTGTCTTCGTCAGATTGTTCTTCTTCGTAATCGTATGAGATTGGAGGGCTGGTCGAGATGATAGATCCGGTGAATGCCGATGCCGGCTCGGGCATACGCATTCCACCATTGGTCTTTGAAAAATCTGGCCCATCCAGGTGTCGAAGAGTTGAGTATGAATCAAACCCGTTAACGGTGTGGCTATCAGATTCAATTGCTATGTCAGGGCGCGGGGCATCTTTTCCGTCTTTGCGATACATCTTGCCGATGGCCCTGCTGCCCATGACGAGCGAAACGTAGCCGTAGAAAAAGACTTTGCCTAGCGCCATCACGGTGAAGGCTGCGAGCACTGGCGACGCCACCGCAACTGTCACCGCACCAAGGGCTACTAGCCGTAAAACGGCCTGCCACGCCACAGTTCCCGCTATAAGATCACCGACTTCCCCCCCGAGGTTAACGTAACCGCCCAAAGTAAATGCGTGGAGTAGGCCATCATAGGTTTGGAAGAAAGAGAGCACGCCCAAGGCAAAAGCAACAAGCCCTACCGAGGCTATCCACAGCCTATAGTGCTTGAAAAGGCTAGGCCTAAACGCAAGCGCCCCAAGTACCGCTACCAGGAAGATCGCGACGGGAACAACGCCCGCGCCCAGGTAGAACAAGACTTCGTTCTGCGCTGAAAAATACATCTGAAAGAGGATATCTCTAAACCAGTACATTGCGACACCAACAGCCACTACCGGGATCGCCAGTAGTTCGTGCCAGGTCAGCCGTGACATGATTGCTGATATTGGGGCCTTCCCCGTCGGTTGGGCAAATATGACGTCTGCATTGCTTTTGGCCATGCGCCGTACCTCTTGTGGTGTGCTTGCTCCAGATAGATAACAGGCTCATTCTTCATTATCGCAGGGCAAGCGTTACCAGGGTGTTACGGGAGATGACCACAAGCATACGGACCATGAAAGCCCGAAAGCAAGGTTTGTGCGCTAAATTAATCTACCTGGCTAAACCTGGTCGACAATGGCAAACACAGTGGGGCGCCTTCGGGTTTCTTTAAACAGGAACTTAGAAATGGAATCCGTGACCTTGGCCTTCACCTCATCCAACTCTAGGTCTGCTGTCCCATTTTGCTCTAGGGTTGTTAAGACCATTTTTGACGTTCTTTCAAAAAGGTCTTGGCTTTCGTCCAATTCTGCAAAGCCAGACGATTCGACGTCGGGCGGCGAAAGTACCTTGCCGGTGCTCTCACTAAGGGTCACTGAGACAACCACAACGCCGTCTTTAGCCAATCGTCTTCGCTCGTTGATAATTGGGCTATGCATATCCAAGAAATAACGGCCATCGATGAACACATGGCCTGCCTGCACCTTGTCGACAACACGACCCTCTTCCTTGGTCAGTTCAAGTACGTCGCCGTCCTCAAGCACAAAGGTGTTGTAGTCCGGAATACCCATAGACTGCCCCAAGGCTGCGTGGCGTATCAGATGGCGATGCTCTCCGTGCACAGGGACCAGATATTGAGGCTTGACCAGACTGAGCATCATCTTCAGCTCTTCCTGACTGGCGTGGCCGTGCACGTGGACCGTAGCGATGCGGCTGTAGAGCACATTTGCGCCCTGCCGGAACAGGTTATCAATGGTCTTTGCGACAACCAATTCGTTTCCAGGTATGGGTGACGCAGAGATTATCACGGTGTCACCGGGCACAATTTCTACATCTTGATGTTGGCCGTCAGAGATACGCACTAGCGCTGAGGTTGGCTCACCCTGGCTACCTGTGGCCATAATAATGACCTTGTCGTAAGGCAGATTCCGTGAATCCTTCATTGGAACTATAGTGCCGGAAGGCGCCTTCAGATAACCCATGTTGAGCGCCATGTTGACGTTATTGCTCATGCTACGACCAACGACAGTTACCTTGCGGTCGTACTTCACCGCAGCGTCAATGACCTGCTGAACTCTTGAAATAAGCGACGCAAAGGTCGCCACCATGACTCTTCCTTTGGCTTCACGAATCGCGTCATCAAGGGCATCGCCCACTACTTTTTCAGATTCCGTATAACCTTCCACCTCGGCATATGTGGAATCAGAGCAAAGCAGCAGTACTCCGTCCGCCGTAATCTGTGCTAGTGAAGCGAAGTCTGTGGACTGACCGTCCGCCGGGGTATGGTCGATCTTAAAGTCACCTGTATGAATGACAATGCCCTGCGGCGTAGTGACGGCGATACCCATGGCGTCCGGAATCGAGTGACAAACACGGAAGAATTCAACCCGGAATTTGCCAATCTTGAATGGCGCATGAGGCTCGACGACGTTAAGACGGGCGTCCTTGAGAAGTCCCCGTTCCCGAAGCTTTACGCTGATCAGCCCATGCGTTAAACGGGAAGCGTAGACTGGAACGTCTAGCTCTTTCAAAACATAAGGCAGCGCACCAATATGGTCCTCATGTCCGTGGGTAATCAGAATGGCGCGTATCTTATCTCTATTTTCGACAAGGTATGTGATATCAGGGATGGCGAAGTCTACGCCAGGCATGTCACTTTCG
>CAJWRP010000145.1 GCA_913046025.1 uncultured Chloroflexota bacterium | reverse complement strand
TCATAGACACCGATCACGACTTGTCGCAAGAGGTTGTGCACAACCTGGTTCACGCGCCGGGATCGCCAACGCTGGGAGAGCGCATCTGGCCGTAATACAGTGCATATGAAGTCCGAGGTCTGTCGTTTTGGTGATGGACTGATGTGATATGTAGAGTACGCACTGCAATCGAATTACTAAGTATTGGAAGCTAAAAGAGAGGTAATCAATGGCTGAAATTTTAGGGCTAGGATGTACTCACGCACCCATGATTCTGTTTCCACCCGAACACTGGAAAAACGTCCGAAAGAGGCTGGCCTCCCGCATTCCCAATTACCAGGCCCCTGAAGAACTGCTGACCGACGTGGGAGACGACGATGGGCTGGCTCAGGACAAGATAAATCACCAGCGCATCATGGACGCTTTCGCCGTAATCCGAGAGAAGCTGCACGCCTGGAAGCCCGATGCCGTCATACTCATCGGCGACGATCAGGCGGAAAACTTCAAGCGTGAAAACCTGCCTACCTTCTGCATGTACACCGGGTCGCAGGTGGACGGCTATCCGTTCCACTCCGCCAGCAATGACAACAATGTCTGGAAGATTCAGCCGGAGACCAAGTTCTCTTTTAACTGCCCTGCTGAGTTTGCCACGGACCTGGTCAAGTTTGTCATACGGGATGGCTTCGACATGTCGTCGTCTACGGAACTGGCTGGTTGGGAGTGGGGACTGCCTCACGCGCACATCAATCCGTTAATGTATCTGGATCAGGATGCAGAGCTTCCGATACTGCCGCTGTTCGTTAACTGCCTCGGAGAGGAGGCCGGTGATGGCTATCCACCCAGGCCGACTGCCAAGCGGTGCTACGAGCTGGGTCAGGCAATCCGGCGATTCCTGGATACCAGAACGGAGCGCGTCGCTGTCATAGCATCCTCAAGCTGGTCCCACTTCTTCCTAACCGAGAAGTTTGACCGCAGCGCCTTCGATGTTGAATTCGATAAGAAAAATCTGGAGTTGGTGCGTATTGGCCAGGGGAGCAAATTGGCGGAACTGACACCCCAAGAGCTTCAGGAATCCGGCGATCACGAGTTCTTGAACTGGATTATAACCCTGGGCGTCGTTGGCGACAGGCCAGCGGAGATAATAGATGCTCTAGATGCCCAGTCACAAGTTTCCTTCAAAGTCTTCGCCGCCTGGGAATAGTTTTGAGTAGAGGGCACAGGGATACTGGTAAGGGGGAAGTGATGGCTGGCGTTCGTTCGTGAGGTGAAACTGCCGTTACATAAATAAGGGCCGAAGCCTCGGCCTTCACCAACATTCGCCTCTGACCACTGTGGGGCATATCATAGACTGGTACACAAGGCGATAGCCAACAAATACTAAGTGCTCTCGAGCGAAACTTCCTTGTAGAAAGAATGGCGCGTCGGTCATTAAAAAACGTTTGTTGACAGCATTGGAACTCAGATAATAAACTCAGTTCACTTAGGGAGTGTCGAGTTGAGCGATTTTCTCGAATTCCCGTGTCTTATATACTGATTCCGAATTTGGGAGGAGACGAAATTGACGACAGAAATTAAGCATGGCCATACACACGCTGGTGCGGCCTCAGAGATTGTTGAGGCAGCCAATAAGTTTCTGGCCAGCCTATCCGAAGACCAGAAGGCCAAGGCCACGATTGAATATACCAAGGGCGAGCGATTCTTCTGGTACTATCCGCCCCTAAACAGGCAGGGGCTGCCGCTTCGAGACATGGACGACTCCCAGCGAGAACTGGCAATGAGCGTTATCAAGTCCACAATGAGCGAAGAAGGATTCAACCACTCCGAGCTAATCATGGAACTGGAAACCATCTTGGGGCCATTAGAGGCTGAAGAGGGTAACGTTGGTTGGAACAGAGACCCGTCGCTCTACTACTGGACCATCTTTGGCGAGCCCGGTGGAGATCAGCCCTGGGCCTGGCGTGTTGAGGGACACCACATTTCGGTGCAGTTCAGCATCTGGGGCGACAACATCATCGCCACCACGCCATTCTTCTTTGGCGCCAACCCGGCGAGGGTACCGAAGGGTCCTAAAGAGGGCCAGCGTGTACTGCACGTCCGTGAGGATATTGCATTCGATCTGTTGAATTCCCTGGACGCCGGCCAGCGTGCCAAGGCTATTGTCCACGAAAAGGCACCTTGGGATATTTACACGTACAACTCTACCAGGCCTTCGCTGCCTGAGGGCGAAGGTCTTCCCGCGTCTGCCATGACCGGCACGCAGCGAGAGATCATGATGTCGCTTATAACCGAGTACGTGAGCCAAGTCCGAGACGAGTTCTCCGAGCAGAAGATGGCCGACATACAGGAGAAGGGCATCGACGATTTCTTCTTCTCTTGGCACGGCGGAACCACCAAGGCCGACAAGCACTACTACCGGATTCACGGCGGGTCCTTTGTGATTGAGTTCGACAACTTCCAGAACGACGCCAATCACATTCACTCAGTCATTCGCGACGTGAACAACGACTTTGCTCAGGATGTCATTCGCGAGCATCGCATCATGTACCACATCGACTAGTCGTAGGTACGGTAGCTAATGGGCTGATTGGGTCTGGCTCTTGGATGTCCGAGGGCCAGACCCTTTTGTTATGTTAGCTGTTCAGCGCAGGGCCCTCGACTACGGAAGTTATGGGTTACGCCAGTGGCAAAATTTTCCATCCGTCAAGAAATAATCATTTACAGGTGAATACAAAAAATGGCAAATATTGGATTTGTTGGTCTCGGCGTAATGGGCAGTCGCATGGTGCAGCGCCTCATGAACGCAGGCCACACGGTTACAGGCCACAATCGAACGAAGTCCAAGGCCCAGGCCTTGATGGACGGCGGTATGTTGTGGGGCGGAACTCCACGCGCCGTCGCCGAGGCTTCCGATTTCACGCTGAGCATGGTGTCCAACACAGATGCCCTGTATGCCATAACGGGTGGTCCGGACGGAATATTGGCAGGGCTGACCCCAGGGAAATTCTATGTGGACATCAGTACGGTCAGCCCGGCAGCCAGCCGTGACATCGCAAAGCAGGTTTCGGCTTTAGGAGCGCAGATGCTGGACGCGCCCGTGTCGGGCAGTGTGATAACGCTGGAGCAGGGCACCCTGTCGCTGATGGTGGGAGGTGACCCCGATGCCTTCGAAGCGGTGAAGCCAATATTGGAAGCCATTGGACCGACGGTCAACTACGTTGGTGAGAACGGACTGGCAGTCACTATGAAGGTCGCCACTAATCTGAGTCTTGTGGTGCAGATGCTGGCATTTAGTGAAGGTGTCTTGCTGGCAGAGAAGAGTGGCATCAAGCGCGAGACTGCCGTGGAGGTGCTGCTGAACAGTGTCATAGCGTCGCCCATGGTGAAGTATCGCGGCCCCTTCGTTCTTGATATGCCTGATGAGGCCTGGTTCGACGTGAACATGATGCAGAAGGACTTGAGCTTAGCCCTGGAGCTAGGCAAGCAGATGGACGTTCCCCTACCAACAACGTCCGTTACCAATGAGTACCTGACAGCGGCTCGGGGCATGGGGCTGCAGGACCAGGATTTCGCTGTGATTTTTGAAGTGCTGGCGTCCATGTCAGGAGTCCATAAGAGCTAGGGCGTCGGCCATACTATCGATCTGAGACTCTATGGCAAAAGACACCTGTGGGGCACTGAAGCCTCGCATAGCGCCAACCAGTGAGTTGTCCGTGGAGTTGACCCTTTGAAGAGGCCATAGACCTGACTCAGCGATTGTTGAGGCGTTGGCAGACGAATTTCCCACTTTGACGATGGCATCGACAATATGGCCCAATTGACCGTCACAATACAGGCGTCAGGTTCCGTCGTCGCATCCACGTTTGGCACTTAGGAGACCTAGTAGCACTTCAAGAAGAGAGTTGGAAGAATTTACGAGGACCTCTCGTTTGACGCCATTTACGATGATGCTCAGGGGGACGCACGGAGGCAGATTCAACATTAGGACTCCTCCAAGTATTAGGCATTAACTACATCTATAGAGGACGGCCTATATTGACTAGTTTAATCTTCTGCCAGTACCGGAGGTTCCGTACCAGTCCACTGGTTCTGGATCTACACGAACGCAGACGTATTTTGGGGCCGTGTACTCGTTTATGAACTCGAAACTTCCCTCTCGTCCATAACCACTGTCTTTGAAGCCGCCCCATGGTACTGCGGGATGTAGCCTGTGATGGTCGTTGATCCAGATTACGCCAGCGATGACGTCTCGTGCTACGCGATGCGCCCTGGCCACGTCCCGAGTCCAGATTGAACAGCCTAGACCGAAGGGGATATCGTTGGCAATTTCGATGGCATCCTCTTCCGTATCGAAAGGTATGACACAGACGACAGGTCCGAAGACCTCTTCTTGGGCCACCTTCATGCTCTGCTTAACATCCGCCAGAATGGTGGGTTCGATAAAGTAACCATGCTCGTAAATGGCCCCAGCGGGCTTCTTTCCGCCGTGGGCAACCCTGGCACCTTCATCAATAGAAGACTGGATATATCCCAACACTCTCTCGAAGGAAGGCTTTGAGATCACGGGGCCCATCTGTGTCTGGGGATCTGTTGGGTCGCCTATCTTGATGCCGGATACCTTGGCGGTTAGCTTCTCCACGAACTCATCGTAAATGCTGCTGTGCACCACGGCGCGGGACCCCTGTATGCAGGTCTGCCCCGATGCGATGAAAGAGGCGAATGCGCAGCCATTGACCGCGTCATCCACATCCACATCGTCAAACACGATCACAGGTGCTTTGCCGCCTAGTTCGAACTGAAGCGGTGTCAGGTTTTCTCCGGCTAACTTGGCGACTGCCCGACCGGTTTCCGTTCCGCCAGTTAGGTCTAGCTTTCCCAGCCGAGAGTCTGACGCTAGTGCCTTCCCAGCCGTAGGACCGAACCCGTTTACTATGTTCAGCACGCCGGGCGGGAGGCCTGCTTCGATCGCAATTTTGCCGATCTCGGTGGGAGTCAGAGGCGCCCACTCTGATGGTTTCAGCACAACCGTGCATCCCGCCGCAATGGCAGGCGCGACCTTCAGCGCCATCAATAGCAAAGGGTAATTCCAGGGCGTAATACACCCGATGACTCCCATGGGTTCGCGCACGATAAGGGAGTTGTCCTCAACCTCCTCGTACTTGAACTCTTTCATAATTTTCGCATAATTGCGGAAAAAGTTGACCGGGCTGCCCGCCTGTACAGGCCTCGAAATTGAGATTGGCATTCCAACCTCACGAGAGACCAACGTCGCAATTTCTTCCGAACGAGCCTCAAGTCCGTCTGCGATGCGTAACAAATAGCCCTCGCGCTCTTCCAGCGATGTCGTGGACCACGACTCGAATGCGGCCTTGGCGGCAGCAACCGCCGCATCCACATCCTCAGCAGCCCCGAGAGGAATGCGCCCAATCACCTCTTCCGTTGATGCGCCGATCACTTCCCCCGTCTCGGACCCGTTCGAATCTACCCATGCACCGTTGATGTAGTGTTTGTCATACGTTCTCACTGTTTCGGTGTTCTCGGCTACGGTCGCCATGGCGGATCCTCCTGATTCGGTTCTGGGATGGAATGCTCTGTGGAAATGGTAAATCGCAGAATAGCAAAGACCTTCCAAACAGTCAAGGCAGTCGCGATAACGGTTTATTCAGGAGGTGTTCACGTGTTACGATGTCTGCAATTATCTCAATTTACACGCGGGAACGCGGGAGGCGAACATGGCGCAAATCACTGATATGGTAAGCATGGAAACAGAGGGGGACATTGCGGTCGTTACAATCGACAATCCACCCGTAAACGCCCTGAGCGAAGGGGTTCGCACGGGTTTGTATGAAGCGGTGACCCATGCCGATGCCGACGACGCGGTCAAAGGAATTCTCATCATCTGCGCAGGCAGGACCTATATCGCTGGCGCGGACATCAAGGAATTCGGAGGAGCCTCCAAAGGACGATCCCTCTTCGAAGCACAGGCCGCTATCGAAAACGCTTCCAAGCCTGTAGTCTCCACTATCCACGGTACCGCCTTCGGCGGCGGCCTTGAGCCCGCCCTCGTCTGCCATTACCGCGTAGCTGTCGCGTCGGCCAAACTCGGACTGCCCGAGGGCGTCCTGCTGGGAGAGCTCCGCGAGGCCTCCTTTCGGGCCCTCGGAGAGGACTGGACGACCTCGCTTCAACCCCTGGCCTGGCCTTGGGACGACGAGACCCCCGTTCTCGACGCCCGAAAGACCGGACTGCCCAGGTGGGGCAGGATGGGCAT
>CAJWRP010000144.1 GCA_913046025.1 uncultured Chloroflexota bacterium | reverse complement strand
GCGCCCATGCTGACTAGCTTTACGGCGGTCTCCACCGACGGGTAACCAGTAATCATGATTACCGCGTAGTGGGGGTCGATTCGAAATGCTGCTTGTAGGACTTCGATACCACCGACCTCAGGCATCACCATGTCGCTGATGATGAGATCGAAGGCCTCTTTTTCCATGAGGTCCAAGGCTTCCCGGCCGTCAGTGGCCTGGAACACCTGGTAGCCTTCCTCCGACAGGATCTCGTCAAGAAGTATCCTGATGATATCTTCGTCGTCGACAACCAGTATCTTGGCCGTCTTCTCAGCTGCCCAGCCAGCTGCGCCAGACCCGAATCCCTGTTGAACGCTTGTCATTTTGCCTCCTGAAGCCAGCACGCTGAGAAAGAATTACTCCAGGTGAGGGCTTGCACACCATTATTGTGGCGAATATGGCAACAACTGAACACAGCATTTGTCCCAATAAACAGAGATGGGGATCATTACTGATACCATAGGTGTTTACACCTACTGCATATGCATCACTCTCGGTTTACCCGGTGCCTGACTAGGTTTTCCTCGTCTTGCCTGCCCGACACACGGCCATCTAGACGTGCTTCCAGCAACGCTGTGAGTAGTGTGCCTATGGCTGGTCCCTCTTCCACACCCATTGCGATGAGATCGCGACCGTTCAACTCCGTACGCACTGAGCGAAGCTCCCGGAGATACAGGTCTATGTAGCGGCTGGATTCGCTATCCTTATGGTTGGCTGAGATACCCAACAGGGCGGCAGGGTGAAATCCGTTAAGAAGGCGATATATTTGGCTTCTTGACGCATCTGAGGACAAGTCATCCAGATTAGCTTCGGTTCCTGCAACATCCTGAACCACCCGACTCCAGAGCGAGTCCATATTCAGGCGGCGGGCAAATTCGAAGGCTTCTCGCGGCATCAGGCCGACAGCCAAGTACGCCAGCCAGACAAGAGGCTCAGGCTGCTCGGCAAAATCGATCGCATCAGGCCATGGGCCGGATCGTCTCCCCAGTGGCCCAAACACGGCTTCAAGCACGCCCAGACTGCTGATCATCTGCCACAAGCGTCCAGTGTCACCTTCTTCGAACACTCGCTGGAATTCATGGCGTATACGGTCCCCAGATATCGAGTTCAACTGTGGGAGGTTGTCTTGCAGAAAGCCGGCGGTCTCGTTCTCTATGGTGAAGTCCAGCCGCAGAGAATACCTGACCGCCCTAAACATGCGAGTGGCGTCATCGGTAAAGCTTTCCCTATGGAGGACCCGAATGAGACCTCGCTCAAGGTCTTTCTGACCACCCATTGAGTCCAGAAGTTCACCCCAGTTATCGGAAGACAGGTCTATTGCCATGGCGTTGACAGTGAAATCACGACGAGCCAAGTCCTGGGCCACGGAGCCCGGTCGCACCTCTGGAAGCGCACCGGGATAAGAGTAGGACTCCTGCCTTGTCATGGCCACATCAATAACAATCGAGCCCACTTCAATTTTGAAGGTATTGAAGTGGGAAGGGCCTTTGAGGTGGCCACCAATGGAGCTAGCCATATCCATGGCAAGTTGTTCGTCTAGCCCTGCGACAGAGACGTCCAGGTCGTTGACCGCTCGCTCCAGTAGGATGTCCCGTACCACCCCACCCACCAGAGAAATCCCATCGGCCCTGTCGCGGCAAACGTCGGCCAGCGTTCGCAGTAAACGGAGTCTGTCAGACCCAATTTGCAATTCCAATATAGAGGCTAAATTGGGCACTTGTTCAGCCTATGGACAGGATTAACCGGTAGCCGCTTTTACTTTCGACTGGAATGTTTGCGAGCCCGAGGCCACCCAAGCAGGCCACGCCGTCATCATGAAGTGCACACCCTTCCTGATATAGTGCTCGACGTTGGAGTCGTTCACTAGCGCTCCAGCCGTCTTGCCCGCAGCCACAATCTGGTCCAAAGCCTTGTCTATGGTCTCCAGGACCACTGGCTCGGTGGCGCCGCCCAGGTAACCCATGCTCTGGGCCAAGTCGCTGGGTGCAACAAAGAAGACGTCAATGTTATCAACAGTGAGGATTTCCGCTAGGTTATTGACGGCAATTATGTCCTCAATGAGGATAACGACCAGGGTCTCATCGTTGGCTTTCTGGAAGTAATCAGGATCGCCGTAGCCCTGTCTGTTCCCAAACATGCCTCTGTGGCCGATGGGATGAAACTTGGCCGCGTCCACCACAGCTCGCGCCTCTTTTGCGGTATTGACATGGGGTATGACCACTCCCTGGGCACCCACATCGAAGGTCCTGTATATGACGCCAGGGTTATTTTGGTTCACCCGAACGACGGAACTCATTTCCCATAGATCACATGCTCTCGTGATATCAGGAAGATCTGCAAAATCTACAGGACCATGTTCGCCCTCTATCCACGCAGCATCGAAACCCAGAGAACCGACAAAGTCGATAACATCAGATGAGTTGTGCCCAGCAATGGCTACAACAGTCTCGCCCCGCTCAAGCATGTGTTTGGCTTTATTTTCTCGCATGTGTTGGTTGCCCTCCTGTCTATCAGCGTCGCCATTATAGTTACGCACGCTGGCATCAGTCAATTAATCCACACATCGTAGCTGGCTGGCATTCCAGATTAGTGCGGCGCCCTGATTAGGCTTTGCCGCCTCTTGTAGACATCTTTGTCCCTCAGAGATAGCATGATGGCTCAGGTTGAAGTCAGGACTATTCGGGAGACACTATTGCGAGGCGATGCAAACTACTGCCAGCGATGCGCCGCAGAACTGGTCGATAAACAGATCGAAGGCAAAACCAGAGGATACTGCCTCTCTTGCAGATTCGTAGTCTATCTGGACCCAAAGGTTGCGGCGGCGGTGTTGGTCTCCGACGGCGACAGGCTGGTAATGGTCAAGCGCGGCGTAGAGCCGCAGATGGGATGCTGGGCTTTCCCGTCAGGGTACGTAGACAGGGGCGAGGTTGTCGAGCACGCGGCAATACGCGAGGTAAAAGAGGAGACTGGTCTGGATATAGAACTGGACGAATTTGTCGGCCTATATTCGTCGGAAGGTAATCCTGTGATATTGGCGGTCTTCTCGGCTCACCCCACGGGTGGCCAAATGCAGGCGGGCCACGACGCACTGGAAACTGAATGGTTTGCTACCAACAATCTACCCGATCTGCCGTTCCCCCACGACCAGAAGATACTTATCGACTGGCGACGGCAAAGCAGTTAGTCAGCAAAACCGTTTTCCCGACAGCACCAGCCGCTCTGCTACCCTAATGCTATGACCAACACCCGAATATTCCCGCTAGTGGCCATACTACTGTTGCTTTGCCTATCATGCGGCAGGACTTCCATGACCATCGACGAGCTAAAAGCTCTTGATGCCATGGAGCAGGGTGTTGAATTACGCAAACAGGGCCTGTTGCGTCAGGCGTTCGAGGAGATATCGGAGGCGATCAGTCTGGACCCCGAGCTGGCCATCGCCTACGCGGAGCGAGGCTTCGTGCACTACCTGAGTGGCGACTACACACGCGCAATAGAGGACGTTGGCAGGGCACTGAAGTTGAATTCGCAACTTTCCATAGCTTACAACTACAGAGGGCTCATTTTTGTTTCTCGCGGAGAGACCGATAACGCCATCATCGATTTCACCAGAGCTATTCAGCTAGACCCAAGGCTGCGGGAAGCGTATTTGAACAGATCCAGTCTATACATGGCCAACGGAGAGATTGGACTTTCCCTTGATGACGTAACCGCCGCTGTCACCCTATCTCCTGAATCGGCTGAACTCTACCTCCTCAGGGCCCAGGTATACCTTCGAACAGAAACACCCACCAGAGCAATATCCGACCTGGAGCAGGTTCTTAGTCTGACGGATGATGAGGCAACGATTCTAGCCGTCAAGCGATATCTGTCCCTGCTTCACTAAGGTAGCAAGATGAATCACGGAGAACCGTTGGAGATAGAACCAGGAGAGAATATTCCTGTCGGGAAAAAATGGCTCGGAGGAGTCCAGCCAAGGGATGCCGCGTGGCTTCTTGCCGTCTCCACAATGCTCTTTGTGCTGCTGATGCCATTCTCCAGCTACGTTGCAGCGCTTCCCCTGATTAAAGATGAGTGGGGCCTGAATAACACTCAGGCCGGCGTAATTTTCTCGGCCTACCTGCTTGGTTTCGCCGTCTCAGCTCTCTTCGTTCTGCCACTCACCGACAAGTTTGGCTCCAAAGTCATCCTGGTTTCCTTTGCGTCGATATCAGTTGTGTCCCACATTCTTTTCCCACTATTTGCAGACAACCTGGCTACCGCTGTGATACTTCGCGTGCTCGCCGGTCTGGGACTTGTGGGCGTTTACAATCCGGGCATGCGCATAGTCGCAGAGCGCTTCTCCAACCGTGGCCGGGGCATGGCAATAGGGACCTACGTCACCTTCTTCTACGCTTCAAATAGCGTGTCCCTGGCCCTGACTGGAATTCTTATGTCCTACATGAGGTGGCGAGACGCCTACATGATCATGGCCCTGCTGGCGGCTATAAGCATCCCAATGGCCTACATGCTGCTCCGCTCCCACAAGGTCCCCGTGGGTGGATCATCGGGTGCTCTTGACCTGTCCGTTCTGAAAAATCGGGCGACACGCATTTTCATACTGGGTTATTCTCTACACGCTGCGGAACTCTACATCGTTAGGGTCTGGCTGCCGGCGTTCCTTGTGGCAGTGCTCGTCGCGAGAGGGGCAGGCAGCGCCGAGGCAGCCGTCACCGCGGCCACAGTCGGAGGCATCGCGCTGGCGACAGGTGCCGCAGGACCAGTCATAGGCGGCATCCTCTCCGACAGGTGGGGGCGTGCCGTATCGGCGTCTGCAATATTTGCCCTGAGCGGCGCGGTGTCTTTCGTTATAGGATGGCTAATCGGCTTTCCATGGCCAGTCGTTGTGGGGCTTACAGCGATATATGGTTGGGCAATTGCCGCAGACTCGGCCATATATTCAACAGCCGTCACCGAGGTTTCCGAGCTTTCCAAGCTGGGCTCGACGCTGGCAGTCCACTCCTTTCTTGGATTCATGGGAGGGGTTATCGGGCCAATCGTTATTGGCGGCATTCTAGACCTATCGCCGGAATCCATTAAATGGGGCCTGGCCTTCTCAGTAACCGGCGCCCTATCAATCGTGGCGATCCTTAGCCTGATGACAGTGCGGACCTCGACCCGGCACTCAACAACAGCTGACAACGTTTGACGATCCTGCTGGCTTCCCACGTGGGTATGGCGAACAGCGTCGGAAAGTTGCAGCAGACGTTGTCGAATCTGGCGGGGCGGGAGCCTTTGACGGGGTTGGGGCGAACGGGAGGAATGGGGCGGAGGCTGAGGTGGATTATGCACCTACGGTATTATGCCTGACGAATTCTCCGTTGTAGTCCAAGCCTTTAGTTGGTCGGCCAGTTCGATGGCAAGGCCTGTCGGCTCGGGATCGTCATCTAGGATCTGATTTGCGTCTGTGATAATCTGAAGAATCGGCAATTTCCGACCATCGATGGTGAAAATAATTGTCTCTTCATCGTAGAGAGGTACACCCGTTAACACACTAATAAAAGGGCAACGTTTCAGAGGATGGTATGGTCGATGTCGTTTGACAGCACAAAGTGCAGGAACATACCTGGAAAATGCAACTGGCACTCTGAGTAGGAATCGTAATTGTTCGCCAACATTGCTAGGCATAAGGCTGTAATAATAAAGCCCTTAGCGCCAAATCCGAGTGTGCTTGGCCAGAGTGAATCGCCAAGAATTGGCCAAATAAGTACACCAGAGGGCACACGTAGCTTGTTCGCATTCCGTTCAAGGATCCAGACGGCGTAAAGTCGGTCATTTTCGTTGCCGTGCCCCAATGCTTGTTCGATGACCCAAACCGCGCTGGTCACATTTATGTCGTCCCACATCTCGTTCAATAAAGCCAATGCGAAATCCAACTGTCCCAAATTGGCTAACGCAAATAATGAGCCAGCTTTCTGGGACTTGGGAATTTCCTGAGAGGCCGGTGCGCTAAGCAGGCCGACAGCGCGTATGGCCGTCTCCATATGCAGGATATCCTCGGACTGGCGATTCTCCGATCGCAATCGTTTTCGGCCTGGCTATTCTCCATGTGCAGGCAGGTTTCGGACCGGCTTTTGAACGCCAACGTCAACAGGGTCCCAGAAACCCCAATAACGCCGGTAATGATTACGCCCAATAGAGCCCGATGGACCGCATGCAGTGGTGGATGCGGCCCGGGCCGAGGCGGAGCTGGGAG
>CAJWRP010000143.1 GCA_913046025.1 uncultured Chloroflexota bacterium | reverse complement strand
TGCCGCTGTGACTGCCATCTCTCGTTGGGCCTTTTGGCCTACTTCTAAATCCACCTAGTTCTCCTAACTGTCACCCAGACTCCGGCCAGCTCAATAAGGTTTGTTTTGCCTACAATGCAGAGTTAAGGAAGCGGATTAGGCCTAGCAGGGCGTGAGTCGATGCACGGCTGCGTAGCCTGAGTCTGCTGGTAGGGTAATGGCCTGACGTAGAAGACACTTGATCGCCCGCTGCAAAGCCAATATGCGACGTGCCCAGGGGACCGCTTACGTCAGTGGCTTCTTCTGACAGACCTGTGATCGCCAGACCCACATCAGCGTTGAACAGCTTGCGAGCTGCCCTGGCCATGTCCTCTGCTATGTGTGGGTTAGTGGTGCCGTGGCGCTCGATGAGTTGAGGGTCAACACCATGTGCTCCCAAGAGATCATCGTCATGAATAACCACGCTGCCCTTGAGGAAGTTCTGGCTGCCTTCAGATTCCGCCAGGTTGGACGCCAGCAGACCTCCTGTAAAGCACTCCATTATGCCCAGTGTGAGGCCTTTCTTTTGAAGCAGGGCCGAAGTTAGGCTCTCCGGAGTATCGTCGTCCATTCCCCAAATTGCGTTCTCACCAACTACTCGGCGAATCTCGCTTTCTACAGGTCGGATAAGCGCCCACGCTTCTTCTTCTGTGGAAGCGGTGGCAATGGCCCGAAGATGTATGCCGTCCTGTTTAGAATAGATGCCCAAGTATGGGTTCTGGCTCTGAAAGAGAGTTGAAAGCATCGCGTCCAGGCCGCCCTCGGATATGCCGAAGGTCTTCAGGTTCCGGGTGACTATAGAAACATCTGGATTTCGGGCTTTGATCTTTGGCGCGAGAGTGTTTACCCACATAGGTTGTATTTCTCGTGGCGGGCCGGGCATGGCGACAATCACGTGGCCGTTTTTTTCAGCCCACCAGCCGGGGGCAGTGCCGTGATCGTTAGGCACAGTCACGGCCGACGGAATCAGCGTGGCCTGTTTGATATTTGTTTCTGGCATAGGGAATCCTCGGTTGGCGAACAAGCCCTTGAGGTGCGCCAGCAGGTCCTCATGCACAGTCATCTCCTCGCCAAAGGCGGCGGCAATGCTCTCCCTGGTCAGGTCGTCAGAGGTTGGCCCAAGTCCTCCTGATGTAAGCGTTAGGTCTGAGCGTTTCCAGGCCCTCTCAATGGCTTCACGCAGCAAGGCTGGATCATCGCTTACCATTGTCACCCATTGGACCTCGACACCAAGTTTGGCCAACTCCGATGCTAGAAATGAGGAGTTAGTGTCCACCAGTTCTCCCATGAGGAGTTCTGTACCGATTGAAATAATTTCAGCGTTCATTTAATTCCCTTAATAGAATGTACAGGTGCGTTTGGCCAGTATAAGTGGCAGGGGTAAGGTGGGGCAACGAAAGGGCCGCACAATAGCAGCGCGGCCCTTTCAGATAGACACTAAGTTTCAAATGCTAGTCTAATCCCCGTAAGGAATATCATTTCCGAACTCGAGGACCGTGTCTACCCAATCCGCGTTTAGCTGCAATACCGGTTGAATCGAGTACGTTGTCTGATTCTTGGCGTAGTAGAATCTTTCGTCCTCGGTCTTGTCGCCCAGCAACAGAAGGACGCCGTCGGTGAAAGTTGTGCCGCTATCCGTCCTACCAGTGAACCTGATTTCGATTGCGGTAGAGTTGTCAGTGATACCCCAAAGCGAGTAATCTCTGTCTGCAACCCAAGGTACGACTACTGATATATGGTCCGCCCTTGATACCCTGGAGGAAAATTCGTTCCACCGATCCTCATCTATTGGCCGTAATAAAGGATCAGTGTCGAAGTCTTGTACCTGCCATCCCGGTTGTCCCTGGTTTTGTACAAACGAGACCCTGTGGGTTACTTTCAGAGCGGGGTTGCCGTAGTGAATATTTAGCTCTGAGATGGTGCTGGGGTGCCGTTCGACAAACCACAATGGTATAGGTGGGTCGTAAGCGATTCGACTAATTACGTCTACCCAGGTGGAGGTAATTAGGAACAGATCGGGGAAACCGACAACCTGGCTGTAGTTATGTTGCCCATCTGTCGTTGGGTCTCCCAGTCTGAACTGGATGGAACGATTCGAGGTCAGTCCAACATCCACAATGGTATCTGGCTCGTCAAGTCCGTATTGGGCTGGATCGTCGATTATGGGCCGAGCTGAAGTAAGGTCGCGTTTGGTGCCTGGTCCACTAAGAAGAAGAGTAATGCCGCCCCAGCGTCTGAAGTAAGGCGGAATGCCCTCGGGATCATCGAACGCCCAGGTTTGCTTACTGGTTTTGTGAAAGCTGACCGTGCTTCCTCTGTAGTTGACCTTGATTGTCTCAATATCGTCTTCGGCGATTTGATAGAACCATGGAGATTGTACAGTTGTCTCCACTTCAGCTTTGAACGGATTGATATACGTGATCGCACCGATAATACTTGCGATCACTAACAGCACGCCGGTGATTTTTAAATTCATGACGCCCTGCCGCCTCCTACCGTCTTCTCCACCACACGACTGCGCCCAGAATCAACATCACAGTTGGTGGCACAACCCAGCTTGACCACTGGATGAAATCCCTTCCACGGCTCGTGACAACGAGCTCCCTATAGGGGAATAGCTTCGGTCGTATTGCGATCAGTTCAAAATCCTCGGCAAGCCAATTAACGGAGTTTAGGAACAAGTCGCCGTTATCGCTGCTGCTGAAGAAGAACTTGTTCTTTGCGAAGTCTGAGTCACCGAATAGAACCATCTTAGCTTCTTCATGGCGTTCCAATTCGTTAACGGTGCCAGATGCCTGTATCAAGGTGACCAGTGTGAACGGTCCGGGCCTGTCCACCTGGCTGTCAAAATTAACATCATCTGGGTTAGATTCCAGCCAACTGGCTGGCGTTGTTATTCCCAAGGGGGCTAGTCTTACAAACGGGGGCATCTCCTGAGGTGGAATCAATGGCTCCAATGATGTCGCTTCTGGAAAGAATGTAATATCTATCTGGTCCGTAATAGGGATACCTTCCGTGAGTGGGTTGGTGCTAGTAAAGTACTGGGCGTTGGCCTTCTTCAGCAGTGGCGTTAATTCCTGTCCAGCGACGTTACTCACCGCGTCGGCCACGCTCAAATTGCCTATTACTATTCCCCAAATGGCGAACAGACCAATGAAAGAATCAAGTGTGCCTGGTTCGCTAGGATCAAACAACCCAACGATGCGTCCCCCATTTCGAATGTATTGTATTATCGCCTCGCCCTCTTCAAGGTCTATGTCTCTCTGTGGCCCCGCAATTATCAATACAGCAGCGTCTTCGGGTACGCTAGCTCTCTCTTTTAGACTCAGAGGCCGAACGTCATAGTTGTCCCTCTGCAAGCCTTCAAGTGCGAAGTCGAACCCGTTGTCAGGGTCGCCAATGATGGAAGGGTTCAGCGCATCTCTGGTCGGGCCGGCTTCTCCGTGGCCAGTAAGGTAGTAGACGACCTTTTGTTTTTCCCCAGTGGCAATCAGAATTCCGGTCACGAAGTCTTGCTCTGTAAATGACTGAGTGGCCTGCTGCGTACCCTCACTTACGTCTTCGAACACAATAACAGGATAGTTCGTTACGCCGTACTGTTGTGCCACACTTCGTTCTAACTCAGGATCAAAGAAGCGGTAACTGAAATTTCTGCTTCCTCTTTCAAACTCGTTAAGTAAGTCCTCGACCTGTTGTTT
Source organism: uncultured Chloroflexota bacterium (assembly GCA_913046025.1). The sequence goes on along the minus strand of CAJWRP010000143.1, from coordinate 2,556 downwards.
TGTAGTGGCAGAATTGTCCGCAGTGGGAATAAAGAACGCGTTTGCTCTTATTTCGCTATCCAGGTTATCCAGAATCCTGTGGGTCTGGTCCGATAGTGTGAATACTCTAGTAGCCGTTACGTCTATCCGTGTTGGGCTGCGGAAAAGCAGGAAATTGATGAGAATAACTATTACGAAGAAGGCAATCGTCATAATCACGACGTTGCTCCCGAATCGTCCTTGTCTCCCGCCCAGGAATATTGCTACGGCTCGCGGCGATAGGACCAGTGCCAGGAAAAGAAGGACCAGAGCAATGATAACTACAGTGATGGAGAAGTCACGGGTCTCTTCGAGTGTTAAGTAGAGTACTCCGCCTATTACCAGCGCGAGGATGCCTACTACAGCGGCCACTGCGCTCCAGAAGCCGGTAGATTTTATGGAGCTAAGCAAAAATTCCTGGATGCTCTCCCCGCTCTGATTTTGATCCACCATACTACCGCCACCTGCGCGTTTCTAGGGATCGCACGGTGATAAAGAGGAACACGGCAATCAGGCTTAGATAGTAAACAACGTGACTACTGTCGAGAACGCCTCTTGAGAAGTCTTCGAAATGCGAGTTCATGGAAATCCCGGATATGATATCTGCGCTCATACCTTGAAGGAGCACGCCGATTCTGTCGATATTGGTCAGCATCAATAGAATGCCGATACCTACAACTGCGGCCACAATCTGATTGCCGGACAGCGAAGAGGCCATTATGCCAATTGCCAGTGCCGTTGCAGCGTAAAGGTAAAGCCCCAGATATGCACTAAATAGGGGACCAACATCCGGATCGCCAAAGTAGAAGAGTAGCAAGACGTAATAGAGAGTGAAGGCCAGCGTGGTGGCTAGGGTAGCCAGGCTAGCCAGGTACTTACCGATTACCACTTCCCAGTCTCGAACGGGGGATGTTAGCAACAGTTCCAGTGTGCCCATTTTCTGCTCCTCGGCCAGAAGGCGCATTGTGAGCAGAGGGGCCAGGAATACGATAAAGAGCGTTGCCCAGTTGATGTACCCACGTACGCTGGCCTCAGCAAACGGTCGGGTCATATCGAAGACAAAGAAAACCCCGGTGAGAATCAAAAACATGGCCCCGACTACGTAGGCTGTCGGGGATGAAAAGTAGGAACGGGTTTCCTTCCAAGCTATTATGAAAGTGTTAGTCAACCCTGCTGCGCCTCCTCTACGACTACTGCTGTACCGTCGGGTATGTATTCCTCAGTTGTTACCTGAAGGAAGATCTCTTCAAGGCTCATGCCTATTGATTGCAAACGTAACAGCTCCCAACCACCTCCGATTATTACGGAGGCCAGTTGGGAACGTAATTCGATTTCAGCGTTTGATGTAATGACGTAGGTGGTGTGCCCGCCGTTCTGGACGTATCGGTGCTCCAGTCCAGTCACACCTTCTATAGCCTCAATGGTGTCAGCGATGTCTTTTGAAGGTCCTTTGACATCGAGTTCGATTCGCTCAATTCCCTTTAGCCGGGTGGCCAGCATTTCGGGGGTATCCTCCGCCACGATCTGGCCATCATTGATAATTATGACTCGCTCGCAGATCATGCTGACTTCGGGCAATATGTGTGAACTTATCACGACAGTGTGCTCGCCGCCCAGGTCCTTTATCAGGCGTCTAGTCTCCACTACTTGGATGGGGTCAATCCCTATGGTTGGCTCGTCCAATACCAGAACATCAGGCTCGTGCAGAATGGCCTGGGCTATTCCGACCCGCTGTTTGAAACCCTTGGACAATTTTCCAATGTGGGTCTTGCGGTACTCTCCCAGGTTTACGAGATCTATGACTTCGCCTGTTCTTCGGTTAACTACATCCGACGACATTCCTCGTATGCGACCCATGAACTTGAGGTAGTCCGTAACATCCATGTCTGTGTACAGAGGCACTGTTTCCGGCAGGTATCCTATGTGTCTCCTGGCTTCAAGCGAATCGGAAACAATATCAGAGCCTGCAATGCGCACCGTGCCGCTGGAGGGTGGCAAGAACCCGGTGAGCATTTTCATAGTCGTGGACTTGCCGGCGCCGTTGGGACCAAGAAATCCCAGAATCTCCCCTTTATTAACAGTAAAGGAGATATCCGTGACTGCGGGGAAGTCACCGTAATATTTGCTTACGTGCTCAATTTCAATCATTGTTATTCCAAAATGCTCGTCGGAAATACTTCTTAGATTCAGACCTTCATACGTTCTTGTCTGAGCTTAGGATTTGTTCATTTCTTAGCCAGATTCCAATATTTCAACCAATAACCAAAGCCTTGCCAAGGCGTTAGCTACAGAATTCTATACTATGTGGGCAGAGCGTATCAACATTATGTTGTGCGATTCCTCTCTGGGGTGATAATCTAATCTGTATACAGGTTGAAACGTGGAAGGAATGCCCTAGTGCACTTGGTTGTAGATGGCTATGGAGCAGACCCCCTTAAACTAAAAGACGAGGACCTAATTTACCGATTTTTGGACGAATATCCCGTCACTATTGGTATGACTAAGATCGTTCCTCCTCAGGTCTATACCTACCACGGC
>CAJWRP010000142.1 GCA_913046025.1 uncultured Chloroflexota bacterium | reverse complement strand
CTGGTCTTTCCGCTGCTGATTCGCAGTGGGCGTTTGTCGTCGCCTGCGACATGCCTTTCCTAAACGTAGACCTTTTGAAAAACATGTTGTCGTATCGAGATGGCAACGACGCTGTGGTGCCAAAAACAGACGGATATCCGGAACCCACTCATGCCCTATACAACAAGACGTGCCTCCCTTACATGGAAAAGCGGCTGCAGAATAACGACCTCAAGATTGCCCGGTTCTTCGATGAGGTTTCCGTGCGTTTCTTAGAGGAGGCCGAGGTACGGGAAACTGACAGTGACCTCGTCTCCTTCTTCAACGTGAATACGCAGGACGACCTGGACCGCGCGCTGAGCCTGGCTGCGGAGGGACGCTGAACATGGACCCTTTAAAAACTAAAAAGACTTCAAAGCCGGTGGCAATTATCGTCGAGCTATTCGGTACGGCGCGTATCGCCTGCGGTCAACACGAGGTTGCTTTGGAATTGCCGGCTTCACCCACGTTGGCAGATCTGGCCAGCTCCCTGGCAAGCGCATGCCCTGAGCTGATCGGCAATGCGATTCTCGATGACATGTCAGGTCTGATGAAAAGCTACACCCTTAATCTAAATGGCACGGCCTTTGTATCGGATGCACCGGGGCAGCACATCGAACTACAGGACGGCGACAGGCTGCTGCTGTTCTCCAGTCAGGCGGGAGGGTAGGTCTATGAATAAAGCGACTGATCGAAGCCTTTTCGGCTATAACGGCAAGATGCTAATCGTCGACCTCTCGGCCCGCACATCTCATTGGGAGAGCATAGCCGATGATGTTCTGAAGAAATTCATCGGAGGAACAGGACTGGGCGCATACCTTCTCTGGAAGTTCTGCCCGCCGGGCATCGACGCCCTTGAGCCTTCAAACCCATTGATATTCGTCACCAGCCCTCTCGTGGGCAGTCGCCTGACCACGTCCAGCAAGTTTGCGGTGGTCACCAAGTCGCCGCTGACCGGCCTTATAGGAGACTCCCTGTCTTCCAGCTTTATGGCAACGGAGCTAAAGAAGACCGGTTGCGACGCGCTGGTAATAATAGGAAAGAGCGCCTCTCCGTGCCTGCTGTCGATAGACGACGGTCAGGTAGAGTTTTTGGCCGCCGACGACCTGTTGGGCAAGACAACCTCTGAGACCGAAGATGCCGTAAAGCAGCGAATGGGTCACAGGACCCGGGTTGCCTGCATTGGGCCAGCCGGGGAGAACCTGGTCCGCTTCGCCAGCATAACCAACGACGGCGGCAGGCAGGCGGCGCGAACTGGACCTGGCGCGGTCATGGGCTCCAAGAACCTGAAGGCCATCGCGATAAAGGGCACTCACGCGGTGCCGGTTCACGACGCAGAGGCCCTGAACCTTATTGGCGACGACCTGTCCGAGAGAAGCCTGGGTCCGGCCACCGAGAAGTACCGCACTCTGGGCACCATGGCCAACCTATCCGTGTTCAACAGGCTTGGCACACTGCCGACTCGCAACTTCCAGCAGTCGACTTTTGAAGAGGGTGAGTCGGTAACCGGTGAGGCTATGCACCAGACCCACTTCGTGAAGAACGCCCACTGCGCCAACTGTACCATCGGATGCGAGAAGATTCTGGTCACGACCGATGACGGCAAAAAGGTCCAAGGTCGCATGGAGTACGAGAGTGCATTTGCCCTGGGTCCACTGGTAGGAATCGCAGATTCCAACACAGTAATTCGGGCCTCAAAACTGTGCGACGAGCTTGGCTTAGACACCATCAGTACTGGCGCCACGCTGGCATGGGCCATGGAGTGCTTTCAGAAGGGTCTCTTGGATAATTCCAGAGACGAGGAATCGCACGAAATTAACCTTTCCTTCGGTGGCGGTGACGCGCTCTTGGAAGGCATCAGGCTTATCGCCGAACGTCAGGGCATAGGCGACCTGCTAGCTGAAGGCAGTATGCGGGCGGCTCGTAAGATCGGTGGCGGTTCAGAGGCGTGGGCTATGCAGGTCAAGGGCCTGGAGATGCCGGGCTACGAACCCCGCAGTCTTAAAACGATGGCACTGGGCCTGGCCGTGAGCACCCGCGGAGCCTGCCACAATCGCTCGTCAGCTTACGAGGCCGACTTCTCCGACCGCGTGAACCGATTGGAAGCGGACGACCAGCGCGGACGCATCACCGCAGAAGGCGAGGACTTCTCGGCAGTGCTGGACTCGCTAATCTGGTGTAAGTTCCTGCGTAAGGCATTTACGGACCTCTACGAAGAATCAGCCGAAATATTCGAAAAGATCACGGGCTGGCCCTGTTCCGCAGACGACCTCCGCATAGCGGGTGAGCGCATCAACAATTTGAAGAAGCTTTTCAACATACGGGAAGGCTGGACCCGGGACGAAGACACCCTACCGGAAAGGGTTTTCACCGAAAAACTGCCCACTGGAATGGTGGCTGGAGTCGGCCTGGAGCGAGAGGACCTTCACATGATGGTGCAGGGCTATTACCGTGCGCGAGGCTGGTCCGAGGATGGTATGATACCCGAAGAAAAGCTCCGGGAGTTGGGGCTAGCCGAGTTGTCAGAAACCGTCCACCCCGTCTCCTGAAAAATCCCCCTCACCAGGGCCTAATAAGAGGACGTATTGACTACCGATAGAAACGCGCTTAGGGCGACACTTAGACAAAAGTTCCCCAGAAACCGCGGGCAGTTGCTGCCCGCTCTCCACTTCCTCCACGAGGAGTTCGGCTACCTGCCAGACTGGGCGATGGAACTCACGGGCTGGCACCTGGGCATCCCCATCAGCGAGGTTTACGGCGCGGCCACCAGCTACACAGAACTGCGGACCGTAAAGCCAGGTCGTCATATCGTAAGAGTCTGCACCGGGTTGAGTTGCTGGATAAGCGGCGGTCGCGAGATCTTAGAAAAGTTGCAGTCCGAATTGCGAATCAGCGCCCCGGCTACCACACCTGACGACCGCGTCACCCTGGAAGAAGCACCATGCACATACATGTGCGGGATGGCACCCGTCGTTGAGTTAGATGGAGCATACACCGGTCGTGCTTCTGTGGACTCCATACAGGGCACGTTCTCTGAGGTAGCAGGAATATGAGCACAGCGACCGACATCCTGTCCGCGATGCGAGAGGTAGGGCATACCAGAATGGACCCGATGCGAAGGGACAAGACCCGAATCACCATTCAGGTAGGCCACTGCTCACAATCTATAGGCGCAACGCAGATTTTCTTCGGTGTCGCAGAAGCGCTACCAGCCAACTCCTACCTTACTATTGCGGGCTGCAATGGGGCCTGTTATGACGGGCCACAGGTATTGGTCACTAACCCACTTGGTGGCCAGCGACTGTATACCAACGTAACCATTGCCGGACTAAGAGACATTCTCGACGAGGCCAAGGGAGAGATTCCCGGCAACTCCGATTTCATGTCGAACCAGAATCGTGTTGTGTTACAGGGATGCGGCGATATCGAGGCCACTGAGATCGACGACTACCTGGCCCGGGGCGGTTACGAAGGACTGGCCAAGGCACTCTCTGGCACGCCAGAAGATGTTATCGAGGAGGTAAGGGAGTCTGGCCTTCGCGGCAGAGGTGGCGCATACTTCCCGGCTGCCCTCAAGTGGCAAGGCGCACGGGCCATCAACACGGGTCCACGATACCTGGTGGTGAATTGCGAAGAAGGCGAGCCTGGTCTTTTCAAGGACCGGCACATCATGGAAGGCCTTCCTCATCGGCTGCTGGAAGGCATGCTCATCGCGGCATACGCGGCGGGCACATCCGAGGCGTACATCTACATCAATGCCGAGGCCGAGCTTTCCGCTTCCCGTATGGAGGTGGCCGTCGAACAGGCGTACGAACAGGGCCTGCTAGGCAAGGACATTCTTGGCTCAGGTTTCGACCTAGAGGTCACGATAATGCGCGGCGCTGGCGGCTACGTCTGCGGCGAAGAGACAACCATGTTGAACACTATGGAGGGCGACCGACGCGAACCTCGTCTCCGACCACCTTTCCCCACAGAGGCAGGCCTGTGGTCCAGGCCGACTGTCATCAACAACGCCGAGACCCTCTCCAGTGTGCCGATCATCATGCAGCACGGCGCGGCGGCCTTTGCAGAGGTAGGCACCGACGACGCCAAGGGCACTAAGATCATGAGTCTCAGCGGCTCGGTAAGGAGGCCCGGCCTGGCAGAGGTCCCTATGGGCACAACTTTACGTCAGATCATTTACGACATCGGTGGAGGTCCAGCGGAAGGACACGAGCTAACGGCCATAGCGGTTGGCGGACCTTCCAGCGGCGTCTTCCCGATCTCCATGCTAGACACGGCAATCAAGCCCGGCTTTCTTCACGACTCAGGCGTCATGCTGGGCGCGGGCGGCATCATCGCCTTAGACGAGCGCATCGGTATCTTGGAGACGGTTCGAAGATTAGCCGCCTACAACGCCAACGAATCCTGCGGCAAGTGCACACCCTGCCGAGAGGGGACTCCTCGCATGGTGAATTTTTTGGATAATTTAGCAGAGGGCAAGGCATCAGCTGAAGACTTGGACGACATGCGCGGATTGGCAGAGGTAGTCAACACAGCCTCGTTGTGCGGCCTAGGTCAAGCGGCGGGCAACCCTATCCTCAGTGCGCTCCACTTCTTCGGCGACGAGCTGGGCATGCTGACCAAAGGGTAGCAGCAAGAACTGGAGGCCCTTAGGAAGAATTCCGAATCCAGATAAAGCATTTTGCACAAAGGGAAATTGAGAGTCTCGAAGCCCAAAGAGGAAGTACAAATGACCATATCAATAGCCATCAACGGGAACGACGTCAGCGTCAACGACGGCGCGTCGGTCCTGGATGCCATCAATCAGTCCGGCACCTACATCTCGCAGCTGTGTAAGGACCCCGACATGAAACCCATTGGCGCGTGCCGAACGTGCCTGGTACACGTGGAGGGCACTAGGGGTTATCCGGCTTCTTGCTCCGTGCCTGCGGCTGACGGCATGAAGGTGTGGACCAATACGCCAGAGGTCGAGGCCATGCGCAAGGGAGTGTTAGAGCTTACTCTGGCCATGCTGCCGACAGATGGGTCGAAAGACTTCAGAGAGCTATCGATAGCCGTAGACAACCACGGCATTGATAAGCCTCGTTGGGAGGGTCGCCAACGCCAGGAGACTGACGAAAGTAGTCCCGTTTTCAATATCGCCATGGACAGCTGTATACTCTGCCAGCGCTGCGTGAAAGCCTGCCAGGACGGTGCACAGTTCATCGGTGCCATCGACGTATTGGGAAGCGGCACCAATGGCAAAATTGGCACGTTCATGGACAAGCCTCTAGTTGAGTCTATCTGCACAACCTGCGGACAATGCCTGTCTGTTTGCCCCACCGGAGCAATTCAGATAAAGGCCCCTCTCCCTAGGATAGTCAAGACCATATCTACCACTTGCCCTTATTGCGGTGTGGGCTGTGGAGTGCAGGCACAAGTGGACGAGAACGACCGCATCATCTCCATGCTTGACGACCCTGACAATCAGTCCAGCCTGGGAATGCTTTGCGTCAAGGGCCGGTTTGGCTTCGGCTTCGTGAATCACGAGGACCGACTGGCGACTCCTCTTATACGCAAGAACGGCGAGCTAACTCCAGCCTCCTGGGATGAGGCGCTGGAACTGGTCACAGAAAAGTTCGCAGAGCACAGAGGCGACGCCTTTGGCACCCTGTGCTCGGCGAAGGCAACCAACGAGGACGGCTACATACAGCAGAAGTTCTCACGGCTGATAATGCAGAGCAACCACATCGACCACTGCACGCGCCTGTGCCACTCGCCTTCGGTGGAGGCAATGCTGACGGCCCTGGGCAGCGGTGCAACCAGCAACTCCTACCAGGACTACGAGGAGGCTGGCTGCATAGTCATCATCGGCTCAGACGCCAACGCCAATCACCCCGTGGCGGCCTCTCGCATGCGCCGAGCCATAGTAGAGAAGGGCGCCAAACTCATCGTCATCAACCCGCGCCGCATCGATATGTGCGACTTCGCCGAGATCTGGCTGAGGCCCCGTCCCGGCACCGACGTTGCTCTGCTCAACGGCATGGCAAAAGTGATTCTGGATGAGCAGTTGGCCGACTTCGATTTCATCGAGAACCGTACAGAAGACTTCGATGCGTGGCGCGAGACCGTCGACAAGTACAACCTGGAGTACGTCGAGGAGATCACCGGCTGTCCGGCAGATGATATCGCACAGGCGGCCCGCATATACGCCAAGCCAGCGTTCAGCGGCTCCTGTCTGGTGTGGGGGATGGGCATAACGCAGCACACGATGGGCA
>CAJWRP010000141.1 GCA_913046025.1 uncultured Chloroflexota bacterium | reverse complement strand
CGTAGGCCCCGACTGGCATGCCGCCACCGATAACCTTGCCAAGGCATGTGATGTCAGCAGAAACGCCGAATCGCCCCTGAGCGCCGCCGTAACCGACTCTGTAGCCAGTGATGACCTCGTCGAGAATCAGAAGCGCTCCATGCCTTGCAGTGATCTCGCGAAGGCCTTCTAGGAAGCCCGGCAGTGGAGGAACAACTCCCATGTTGCCAGCCACAGGCTCGGAGATCAGACAGGCAATGTCTTCGGGAAAAGCATCAAAGTGCGCCTGCACAGAAGGCAGGTCGTTGTACTGTGCCAGAAGCGTATCCTGGGCAAAGGACTCCGTAACGCCTGCGCTATCCGGAATGCCGTGGGCCATGGCACCAGAACCAGCCGCAACCAGCAGCGCATCCGTGTGTCCGTGATAACCACCCTGGAATTTGATTATCTTGGGTCTGCCGGTAAAGGCCCTGGCCAGACGTAACGCACTCATGGTTGCCTCAGTGCCAGAGCTTACGAAACGCACCATGTCTATGGACGGGTATGTTTCGACGACCATTTTGGCTATGTCCGTCTCCATCTCTGTTGGCGCACCAAAACTGGTGCCATCGGCGGTGGCGGTGCTGATAGCCGCCAGCACCTCCGGGTGCGCGTGCCCCAGAACCAGCGGTCCCCACGAGCAGACGTAGTCTATGTATTCGTTACCATCTACGTCCCATACCTTGGATCCAGAGCCCTTCTTTAGGAAAATGGGATCGCCACCGACGCCTCCCCACGATCGTGCCGGGCTGTTGACACCACCTGGAATATATTTTCGGGCGTTGGCGTATAGCTCTGCGGAGCGTTCTCGGTTCAAAGGGTCACCTCAACATAGAAACTGACATTCCGTAAGAGAATATCAAATAAATTTCGCCACGAAATCATAGCATCAATGGCCGCAAAATGGGATGCAAAAAAACAGACCCTTTGCTGGTGGACTTGCGACGTAGTAAACTCCATAGCAACTGATAGCAGGGGAGGTAAACATGAAGATTACCGGTATTAAGACGAATATATTTTCTTCTTTTCACAGCAACGCCAAACGAAATTGGCTTATTGTCCGCCTGACCACCGATGAGGGTTTCGAAGGCCTGGGAGAGGCATCGATGCTGGACTACGACCCTTCACTGGTCACGCTTCTGGAGGAGTGGACCGAAAGGTACCTGGTTGGAAAAGACCCGCAGCATCACGAGCTGCACTGGACCCGCATGTACAACGACAACTTGGGACGCGGCGGCAGGCTATTCAGCACAGTGCTTTCAGGCATAGACCTGGCCCTGTGGGACCTGAAGGGCAAGGCCCTGGGAGTGCCTGTCTACGAGCTCCTGGGCGGGCCATTCATGGACCGCATTCGTGTCTATGCCAACGGCTGGTACACCACGCCTGGCGCGCCAGAACTGAACGCCAAGGAGGCGAAAGCCGTCGTTGCCAAAGGCTATACAGCCATGAAATTCGACCCGTTCTCTACTAACAACTACCTGACCATTTCACCGCACGAGGCACAGCTGGCCGAAGACCGCGTCGCCGCTGTCCGAGAAGCTGTCGGCCCCGACATCGATGTGCTAATAGAAGTCCACGCCAAGTTCAACGTTTACACCGCCGTAGGCCTGGGCCAGCGCATGGAGAAGTATCGCCCCTTCTGGTTCGAGGAGCCTGTATCTCAGGAGAACGTATCTGAAATGAAACAGGTTCGCGATAAGGTCAATATTCCCATAGCGACCGGGGAGAGGCTATACACAAAGTACCCGTTCTTCGAGCTGGTTAAGCACGAGGCAATCGATATCTTGCAGCCGGACATCTGCAACGCAGGAGGCATCACCGAGCTGAAGAAGATCGCCGCCATCGCAGAGGCACAACACGTAATGATGGCTCCCCATAACACCAATGCCGCTGTGGGCACAATCGCCAGCATGCACCTAGACGTTGCCATGCCAAACTTCCTCATACAGGAGTACCACGCGGAGCACTATGAGCAGCATTACTTCGACATCTTTCCAGGACTGCCGCGTCAGCAGAACGGCTACGTTGATCTTCCGCGAGGCCCTGGTTTGGGCATAGGTTTCGACGAGGAGATGGCTAACGCCCATCCGTACCTACCGCAAGCCCACAGAGAGCGAGGCATATAGAACAGGCCATTACAGTCAGCCAGGGCCTTCACCTTGGCGGCAGGCCCTGGCTTCACCTCAACTTCTCCACACAACCCCACGTTTTCCACCTACAATTAATAGGTTATCTGGAATAGGCGACGGTTAATTAGCATTTAAGAAGGTAAGCAAGACTACCTCATCCCAAGGAACTCCTATGACTGAAATGAAACTCGACACCCTGGAAGGTATGCTTCACGAAGTAAGACTAATTTTTGAGACCGAAGGCGTTGATATCAACACGCGGCTCTACAGAGAGCTGATCATCGACGCCCTGAAATTCAAACGAGACGACCTGGATACCCTGGACCTGAAGATCGCCAATCGAAGCATGGCAGAGTTTCGGTACGCAGCCAGAGTATTCAAACCTTATAGAGGAATTCGCAAGGTCTCAATTTTCGGCTCGGCCCGAACTCCGGAAGACGATCCATATTACGCACTTGCGGTGGATTTCGCCCGCATGCTCGTCCAGGAAAAGTTCATGGTCATCACTGGCGCAGCGTCCGGTATCATGAAGGCTGGCAACGTGGGCGCAGGGGCGGAGCACAGCTTCGGTGCCAACATATTGCTGCCATTTGAGCAAGGCCCCAACGATGTCATCGCGGACGACCCCAAGCTGATTACCTTCCGTTACTTCTTTACTCGTAAGCTGTTTTTCCTCATGGAGGCCCATGGAGTAGCGCTGTTTCCAGGCGGGTTTGGCACGCATGACGAGGGCATGGAGACGCTCACGCTCCTACAGACAGGCAAGGCTCCTCCTATGCCCCTGGTGCTCATGGAATTGGCAGGGGAGGACTACTGGGAAAGCTGGGACCAGTTCGTTCAGAAGCAGTTGCTTGGGCGCGGACTTATTGCCGAAGACGACCTGTGCCTCTACAAGATAGTGCATACCGCAGAGGAGGGCGTAGCGTGGATGAAGCACTACTACTCCACATACAACTCCTTGCGAAAGGTGAGAGACAAGCTCGTAATTAGGCTAGAAAAGCAGCTTAGCGAGGAGCACGTAGAAGAGCTTAACGACAACTTTAGCGGTCTGTTTAAGCAAGGCAAGATAAAGAAGTCCAATGCACTATCCCAAGAGGCAGATCAGCCGTCGCTTCTCGATAAGCCGAGACTGGTCTTCAGTTACAACGATCGAAACGCCGGTCGGCTTAACCTTATGGTGCAGACTATCAACGAGATGGGCCTATCAATAGAGGCTGGGTCAGATTCTCATTAGGCGTTAGCCGTTCTTCGGCGAGCCATGAAGGTAAGCCCAGGTCGTTCGACCGTACCAAGCGCTGATCATCCATGTGCGCTTATTACGAACATTACAGAAAAGCAAAAATGTTAATATATTTAGCATGAAAATAATTGGCATCGAAACCTCCTGTGACGAGTCCGCTGCGGCTGTTATCGAAGACGGCAGGGTCATCCACTCCAACGTTATTGCTTCGCAGGCTGAGATACACGCGCAGTACGGCGGCATAGTTCCTGAGATCGCCTCACGCCAGCATATGATCGCCCTCATGCCTGTTGTCCAACAGGCTTTAGAGGATGCGAACATGAAGGCATCAGAGTTGGATGGCGTTGCCGTTACCTATGGCCCTGGGCTGGCAGGGTCTCTTCTTATCGGTGTAAACGCCGCCAAAGGTTTTGCTCTCTCTAACGAGCTACCTTTTATAGGCATTAACCACTTGGAGGGCCACATTTATGCCTCCTGGCTGGAGGACATGAACCCGGAGCAGGGGATAGGCTTTCCCATGATGTGCCTGATCGCCTCAGGTGGCCATACAGACCTTATTCTTATGGAAGGTCACGGTCGTTACACACTGGTCGGCAGGACTCGTGACGATGCTGCAGGCGAGGCCTTCGATAAGGCGGCCCGCGTTCTTAGCCTGGGCTTCCCGGGCGGACCAGCCATCCAAAAGGCATCAGAATCCAGTGTCGGCGGTGAAGCCCGATTTCCCAGGCCCAACGTCAAGGACTCTCTGGATTTCAGCTTCAGCGGCCTGAAGTCGGCAGTGGTACGACGCGCGCAGGAGAAGAACATGTACCCGCCACCTGAGGGCGTCGATCTCGATGCTCAGGAGGTGGCGAACGTGGCGGCGGCCTTTCAGGAGGCCATGGTTGATTCGATGGTGATACGCACTTTGGCCGCAGCAAAGTTGCACAACGTAAAGGGCATTCTTCTGGGTGGAGGAGTTGCGTCCAACAGTCTGCTGCGTTCAGAAATGAAGAGGCGGTCCCCCCTTGAGGTAATCGTTCCCAAGCCAGTATTGTGCACGGACAATGGCGCAATGATCGGCGCAGCGGCCTTCTATCACCTGCGACATGGCAATCACTTCCAGTGGGACATGGATGTAATACCTAATCTTCGCCTGGGATAACCTGCATCAGGCCTAGCGCATAGCGAACCTACACGGGTTAACGTAGCGTCTCGACGCCCCTTCGTCTTTGAGCCGGAACAGCTTGTGTGCCAGGCTGTCGATTTCTGACCAGACATCTTCGTTTCGGACTTCCACTCTGATCTCACCAACGCCTGATTTGAACACAAGGATGTTCTTTCCAGGGGAAGTAAGTCTGTCATAAATAAGGTAGACGCCCATCAACAACAGCACGATTCCCGCGGCTGGCCCGCCAACGGCATGATCCACAACCTGCCAGAGCATAATGCCAACAAAAAAAGCCAGAGCTGCCCATATGAATGGCCCCACTCCTTCCTTTTCGTTAGTCATTTGCATCATGCCAATGTCCGGAACCGCTGCCATCGAAACCATCCGATTCCTGCGACTTCCTCCAAGATGCAAAAGGCGGCGGTCTGTCAAAACCAGCACCTCCTGGTCAGTTGCCTCAAGTGATCCGTCCGTCAAGTCCAGCGACATCTCCACGCGTTCGCCATCAAGCAGGGACAGGTCTTCAAATCCGAATTGCGACAGTTGAATGTCTTCGACTTCTTGCACCGGGGCCTCCAATACATGCACTTATTTCGACTCAACATATGATATCAGAGACCCTATTAACAAGCGGTTTGTGCTGCCCTTTAAGCCTGTGCCCTCCGGTCCAAGTAAACAATCCCGCCCTTCATGACGAACTCTACTGCTTTGCCCCTCTCCATCATTGTTACGTCTTCCAGGGGATTGCCACGCACCAGAATAAGATCGGCCTGTTTGCCTACGGTGATGGTGCCGATCTCAGAAGCCAAGCCAATGGCCTCCGCCGCCATTCCCGTTGCCGCCTGTATCGCCTGCATGGGCGTTAGACCGGCCTTCACCAGACAGCTTATCTCGTGGGCGTTGTTGGCGTGCTCCCATCCACCTTCGTCCGTCCCGGCAACTACCCGTACGCCGGCTTCCATGGCCATCTGCACACTGCGCACATGGTGTTCGCGTAACTCCGCCGCCCTAGTCCTGCCGTGAGGCGTACCTCTGGTGCCGTGGAACGTGTACACAGCAAAGGTGGGAGCAAGTGATATGTTTTTCTCCACCATCATTGGCAGCAGGTCAGGGTCTTCGTCGATGTAGCTGCCGTGTTCGATTGAGTCTACACCAACCTCTATAGCCATTCGCAGGCCCGGTCCACCTAGAGCGTGGCACATTACGAGGCACCCCCTTTTGTGAGCCTCATCAACCAGCGCCTCCAGTTCATCTCGTTCAAAAAGCAGGTCCTTGGGGCCGAGCCCTGCCGTCGAGCTTGCACCGCCAGTGGTAGCACACTTGATCACATCTGCTCCAGCCTGCACCATCTCTCTAACCTTTTTTCTGAAGCCTTCTGGACCGTCTGCCACTCCCCAGGGAAGACCCGTATCTGGCCCCCCTGGTGCGGCGAAACCCAACGGGCTGCGGCGATCTGCCATACCACCCGTCGGCGTGATGAAGCCAAGTCCGCAGAGCAACCTTGGCCCTGGCACCAGGCCCTCCTCTACAGCCATGCGAAAGCCAGCATCCAGGCCTCCCGCATCTCGCACCGTCGTATAGCCAGTCTCCAGCGTTTGGCGAAGCACCGAGGCGATGCGCATATGGCGCTGGCTTCTCATCTCCACAATGCCCCAACGACTCGCTATTTCGTAGCTCATAGACGCCAGATGGTCGTGACAGTCGATAAGCCCCGGAAGCAAGTTCATTCCGGAGCCATCTATCACATTTGCGTCTGC
>CAJWRP010000140.1 GCA_913046025.1 uncultured Chloroflexota bacterium | reverse complement strand
TCCCTTCGGAAACCCTCCAGAACGATGCGGATCTTGTCTTCCGGGGCGTACTTCCTGCGGGTCTTGGTCCGGACCTGCCAGATGAAAGTCTTGGTCTCTTGGGTCGAGGTCTCTGCTACTTGGGCTTAAGCGCTGCTATCTTGGGACACCTCTGGCTTCCTTCTTTATGGGGTGGATCTACACCCTGCACCAGGAGTCCAAACCCGCCACCACTCTCAAGTTTTCCTCCCTTTAAATGTGTCCCATTATCGCTGAACGCCTACAGGTTTCTAGCTCCAGTAGTTTGTTACAATGCCGTGAAATGCACCCCAAAATAGGCATTAGTATGTGGCAGCCAGTTTGTCTCACTCTCAAGGATTTCCTATGATAAATTCTGTGGGTTTCGTGCTTATGTGTCTTTTAGCCACCTTAGCTCTAGCCTGTGGCGGCGGCAGCGGTGGAGCAAACGACGCTTCCTCCTTTGCGGTGGACGAGTATATTGATCCCCACGTGTTGGCTTTGGCAGAGGCTCTCTCAGATGATGAGCGAGACCCATTGACCTGGGCAGCCAACATCCTTCTTCCACTGGACTACTCGGGAGCGATGCGTAGCCCGGGGGGCGTTATCGCTTCATTCATGGGCAACGACATCGATCGCTGCGTCGCAGTTCGACAGTTACTTTCCGCGTCGGATATCCTGGGCCGCTACGCCATCAATGGCGAAACATGCATAGTGGAGGCATTTATAGATGGTGATGTGGTGGAGGTGCCCACGTCGCGGGCCGTAGTTAGCGGGGTTGGGGAAGGAGCGAAGCGAAGTATGCAAATACCACAGTTACTGGTTCATCAGGTGCAATTTATTCAGAGAGCTTGGCGACTGGATGAAAATGCGTCGGAAATTGGCTACATTGACCACATATTGGGTGAGCTAGACCTTCCCAATAGCAGCTCAAGGCCAATTACGGTCGACTTTGTGGAAACGGGCGATGGAATCCGGCTCCGCCTGAGGATAGGTCGCGAGAATACTCCCCATCATACAGCTTGGACGGGGCCGTCTCTGGAGGACGTCAGACGCGCCGATCTAATCATCCGGCATGTCGACCTTCAAGGGGTTACCGCCGACTACCACAGGACGCTGTTTGACCGCAACTCCGAATACACCAACGTTACTCCAGACGTGGTACAGGACTTGTACGCCATCTGGATATCCGTGAATGTTGTTGGGGAGCCCTACTTCCGGGTTGAAGCGGAGACTTTGGGTGTCTTGGACATGGAGGGAGACCGGGAATATCGTCCTGAGGATTTTCTACGACTGCGCGCAATCGAACTGGCAGCGGAGACGGATTATTGGGCGGAGAAGCTTTTCGAGGAAACCAACATCTCGGGAGCACCGCTGTTCCGCGCTCCCAGGATCATCATAGCGGCGCTTGAAAAGCGGTATCCTGACAGCCCAATCATAATACCCTCACTAGATCTGGTTTCCAACACTAGGGCGATAATCGGCAATCCTCAATCTTCTTCCATCCATTTCGCCCTGGCGCTAAACGACGCTATGGTGGAAGGCCGGGTCTTGGAGCGGGCTACTGGCCAGCCTGTGATGACGGTTCCAACGGTGTTTGCGGCACTTTATCAGGATGAGGCCAATGACCTAGTAAGTCGCATGCAATTCTTTGATGAATCTCTCAAACTTCTTACGAGGCAAGGGCAGTCCGGTGGCCGGCTCGTATTCAGAGACCCCGACTCCGCCGCTACAGCGACGGTGTCCCTTGCAGGTACTGATCTGCTCTTGCAAGCCAATGCACAACAAGTGTCTTCTATGAGATTGGGCGCGTGGGACGGCCTGGCATCGCATTCGTTGGCCGCTAATGGATTGATTATTGGTTCTGGGCCAAACCGCACATTGCCGATAGACCTCTTGCTACTCGTGGAGGGATCAGATCTGACCTACGTACCGCGTGTGGTATATCTCTCTGGAATACAGATAGGAATCGACACGATAGTGGGGACCACAGTCCAAGGCAGCGGCCGTTATCACGATGAGGTCTTCGAGATTCAAGCTCATGTCCGTGCTTTCGAGTCTCCTGACCCCGGCAAAAGCTCTCAGTCAAAGCGAGATTATACCGAGTGGCAACGTTTGAGTAGTGAAGGTTCCGTCTTGGCGACCGCAAGCACCTATGACCCCTCTCCCTCACTGACTGAGACCAAACCCGAACTTTTGCAGTGGGGGAACGACGACGGGCGAAGTTCCCGGTATATGAGCCCATTATGGCTGGTTCCGTCCGTGGTGGCGGACATCCGAGCCGAACAGGCGACTGAGATCCGGTTCGTGTACAAAAAAGACCCGGGTACATGTTGTGCGACAAGACAACGAGTAAATCTGACCCGTTTCAGAAAGGATACGCTGTCCATTTCAATCGACGGCAATTCCATGGAAATAGCCGTAATTTCAGCGAGCGACGAGTCCGGCGACCATCAGGTTGTCATAGCGGAAGACGGCCCATCTCGAATGGTGTTCCGTGTCATGACTCCTGTTGGTGAATCCGTGATCCACGAGGTTTCGACACCGGCACCGCTCCGGTTTGAGGGGCGGGTGATGTCGCGCCGGGGCGACCAGACCCTGGCGTGGACGCAGCCTTATACGGTGGGGATACCGAATGCTCGATTGAAGGGAGAGGGGCTGGATATCTTAACCTGGCCTGATGGAAGCTTTTCAGCTCCTGTCCCCAATACCGCCCGACCCACCCTCCGGGGAAGCATCGCCGTCCTGGTGGACACGTCCGGAAGCATGGTTGATCCGGTTGATCCGGAGTGTGCTGGCCGAGAGTGCGTCTCCAAAATTGAGGTAGTTGCCGCGGCGCTCGAAGACAGCATCGGCTCGGTGCCCCCTGTGGTTGAATTCAGTGTTTGGGGGTTTACCAACCTGTACGGGGAAACATGCGCAGAGAAGATCAACAATATTTTCCCTCTATCCCTTGACTGGAGCCCCATCGCTGCAGGGAAAACCCGCCTACACCCAGCTTACACCACGAGGGGTACACCATTAACGGGTGCCGTACAAGGGGCTATTAGAAGGATGGAATCGGAGGCAAGAGGCGCGGTTCGCCATCTTATAGTGCTGGCTGACGGTGACAACGCATGCGACTCTCCTTTGCAAGCAGTGGTCATCCCTTCGAACTTGAAGATTCATACCATCGGCGTAGGTATCGAGGAAGGAGGCGCCGGGGAGCGTGATTTAATGGACTTGGCAGGAAGGAGTGGTGGGACCTACCGCCGTACAACCGGTGGAGAGGAACTCCGGGACGCTCTGGAAATCATCACGGATGAAGAACTGGTTGGAAACGGGTCATCACGCTCATTCCGTACGACGGTGAGTGCTACCAACCACTTGTCAAAATCAGAGGACCTACCTGTGGAATACCCGGACCTTATCGTGTACCTCGAGGAGCAGCCCGAGCGATCGGATCGCCCTAGGTTCGTCGTGATCATGCCCGGTGATCCTTTCCCGTTCGACGAACTCGACCTACCCGGGGAAGCTATGTCCAGGATCCAGGAAGAGCGTCAGCGCCGCCCCGACTACATGGTGGTCGTGCCTGACCGAGCGGTTGCAATCGGCCATGCGCCGGAGGTCACCGGTTGGATCCTCATTAACCCCCAGTCTGGGCACACTGAAGTGATGACCATCGACGGCCTGCGTGGATCGGTTGCCTTCCTAGGAGGGCTAGTTACCGGCATGTTTGCCGGCGTAGATAAAGTCCTAGGGGGATTTTCGAGTTGCGTTCTAACCCAGGCTGGGTGTGGGGAGTCACTGGAGGAGATCAAGAACAGCATCTGCACACCCGCCGGTTCAGCCCATGCTGGCTGGATGGACGTGTTGAACGCACTGGTTGGGCAGCTTCCTTTTATGGAATATTTAAGCCAGGGTGGGATGATCGGCTCGATAGTGGTAGAGATGAGGTGTTCCGGCGATATTCAACCGCTACCGTATCTGTTGAATCATGCTACTAGTGTGGGGGGGCTGGGCATCCCCAGCGGGGGCCTGAATGCAGGATACACCGTACTTTCAGCCGAACTGGGAGCGCACCTTTTTGGAGGGGAATAAGGGGAGCTTGCGGCCCTCTAAGTTGACGGCCTTATCATCAATTACCCAATTCCCCTCGTCATCCAGAAATTCACCCCCGAAGGCGTGTTCGTTAGCCAGTAGGATAGGTCTGTCACTGGCGCCGGGGAGTTCGACGCCCCACACGGAGTCGCGGTTGTATCGGACGGTAGCTCATACGTTGCAGACTTAGCGAACCACCGTCTCCAGAAGCTCTCCGTGGGTCCTTAGCCGCTGATGCTATAGGTTGGTCCTTGGAGAAAATAAGACCAATACGTTCAAACCGAAAAAGAAAAGCCCCGATTTTAAAACTCGGGGCTTTTTCTTGCCTAAAAGTTGGTGATTCGCTCGGGGTCTAACCGAGAACCTACTGATTAAGAGTTAATGTCCCATCAGTCGGCAGTAGACACGCAGATTCATACCTGAGGTTCCCGAGACGAGTTCGGGACAAAGTTCTAGCGAACAGACAATCGTAGTCAACACTTACCCCACCGTCCCTCAGTCCTCTAAGCCGCATCGTTCAATTTTGTGACCCAATTTTCAATCCCCAACAAAGTAATGCTGGAAGGCAATAAAATATGGGTATTGGGAGACGGAGTAGGGTCGGCTTATACCGTGAACATGGAACGCTAGTTGTGTTTGCCGCCTGAGTCATGGTGCACTTTTCAGGTCTGCCTTCCTGGGCAATTCTATTTGATATCATGCCCAACAACGGAGGAGCAAAACGACGCGTTCGAGACGGCCTGGACCCACATACAGTGCCGGACACGGAGAACCTAAGTGATTGACATGGACATCCTCACGATCGGCCGGATGCACGCTGCAATACGCAAATCGGAGGAGAACGTTGATATACCCGCTCAACGCTGGACGTATCTTCCATGCTTGTCAAGACAGTTATCGTGGTGCAGTGACTAGGAGACTACCTGGACCTTATCTCGTTCCACTAGATCCCAGTCAATTTCGTAACCGAGGCCTGGCTCTGTCGGAGCGTAGACAAGACCTTTGTTGTCAACCTCGATGTCGTTCACAAGGCCGTACTTGTTGGCGCCTGTGGCCGGGAACACCTCGTAGAACTCGCAATTGTGGACGGCCATCATCACATGCAAGTTGGCGACGTTGTTAAGCGAGTTACCCCCGTGGTGAATCTCGCACTTCATGCCGAAGCCTTCTGCAATATGAGCGATCTTGATAAGCGGGGTGATGCCGCCGGTAACTGCTACATCGCCGCGCAGGATATCGGTAGCATAGCTCTGTATCCATTGGACCATGCCGTATAACCTGCCGGGAGCGTATTCCGTGGACATTATCGGTATGTCCAGCTTGTGCTTTAGCTTCACGTAGTTGTAGATGTCCTCTTCGACCAGTGGGTCCTCGTACCAGTAATAGCCCCACTCGTCACAGACCTTGCCCACCTTCACGGCATCGCCGAACGTCTCGTAGGTGCAGACCGGGTCCAGCATCAGATCCATCTTCCCGGCCATGCGCTTGCCGACGGCCGCCACCATCTCGATCTGCTTGTTCAACGGCTGTCCCATCCATGGGTGGATCTTGAATGCCGGGTAGCCGAGCTCAAAGCACTGCTCTGCGAAATCGGCCATCGCTTCTGCGCTGGAGAGTCCTTCTGGATCGAAATCGGAGATGTAGGTACTTGCGTAGCACGGGAACTCTTTTCGATAGGTGCCAAGTAACTGATGAACTGGCACATCCAGCAACTTCCCTGCGATGTCCCACAGGGCGATGTCGATCTGCGACCGGCCCATGCTGGCTTCCTGTCGTAACGCTTGCTTAGCATCGTTGTAGAACAACTCCCGGTCGAGTGCGTTCTTGCCGATCAGCAACCTGGCGAGCCCGGGAATCGCCGCGTATTCCACCGCATTACCGCCGAAGTACTCGCCCGTGATCCCAGCGTCGGTGTTGATGCGAAGCACATGCGCTTTGCGCTGGATCGAAGAACCCTTCTCATAGATCGGGATTCCGATTATCGGCTCGGTCGTGACGTCTTTTATTTCAAATTCGATCTCGTTGACTTCGACGCTTGTAACGATCGGTGCTTTTGCCATCTCTGCACTAGTGGACCCTGCACGGGCGCAGGGAACTATCGGTGCATTTAGTGGCGTTGGTACGGCTTTGGGTTCTTTAGGTGGTGGTATTCAATCTCTTTTAACTGGGACCGGGACCGGAATTTCAAAAATGTTCAATCCCTTATTCACATTAAGAGATC
>CAJWRP010000139.1 GCA_913046025.1 uncultured Chloroflexota bacterium | reverse complement strand
CATGTATAAGAAGAAGGGGCACGAGGAGTTTGTCACCCTGCAGTCCCGCATTCAACGAGACATTGTGTACACCATTTACCATCTGGGGAACCTGGTGCAGCAACCAGGCGCCGATGGCAACAGCAACGGTCAAGCCCGTAAGGCTGCCGTCCGTAACTCGTCTGCAAACAAGAGTGTCATGGAAAACGTGTTAGGCAATAAACGCGAGGCGGTTACCTCGGGAGCCCAGAAGGTTGGGCGCAACTCCGCATGTCCTTGCGGTAGTGGCAAGAAGTATAAGAGGTGTCACGGCTCGTAGCCTGAAAGAACATTCTGTCTCAATCAGAAATTAGAACTGGATCGGCATAAACAAGTAAGACCGGCCAACAATAACAGTTTCGAGAATTTGTGGACAGTTGCAATGCCAAAATATCAGCCACGTTAAAGCTAATAGAATTGGCAACAATAACCTTCTTAAACGCATGTGGCCCACAGTGAAAAATCAGAAGACGAAAATGCAAAAACATGAATAATGGGCAGATAGCAGAGATATTCGAGAGCATCGCCGGCCTTCTTGAGATGAAGGGCGACAAGGTGTTCACAATACGTGCCTACCAGAAGGCGGCGCGAACCATAGAGCGCCTTCCAACAGAGCTAGACCACATGGTCAGGGAAGAACAGAACCTCCAGGAGATACCGGGCATAGGTAAAGCCATCTCAGAAAAGATCACCGAGATGGTGAACACTGAGAATCTGGTCTACTACGACAATCTCAAAGCAGAATTTCCTGAAGGAATTCTGGACGTCATGCAGATTCCTGGATTGGGGCCCAAGACCGTCGGCAGGCTTTGGAAAGAGCTGGATGTTACCAGTATTCCAGGGCTGGAAAAGGCTATCGAGAATGGCAGCCTGGCTGCGCTGCCGCGGCTGGGCCAGAAGACAGCGGATAATATCGCACGGCAGTTGCAATTCCAGAGGACCAAGAGCCAGCGGATGCCCATGGCCAAGGCCATGCCCATTGCGCAGCGTGTAATGGAAGCCATCAGGGAGAAGTGCCCTGAAGTTCGCAACCTGACCATCGCAGGCAGCGTACGCCGAATGGAGGAGACCGTTGGTGACATAGACATGTTGTGCACCGCTGACGACCCCAAGGCTGTACTGGATTCGCTGGTAGCTATGCCCAACGTTATCGATGTCCTGGGTCACGGTGACACCAAAGCTTCGGTTTACCTTAGCGACGGCATTCAGATTGACTTGCGCGTCGTCGAAGGAACCCACTTCGGCGCATTGCTTCAGTACTTCTCCGGCAATCTGCAGCACAACATTCAGCTAAGAGATATCGCAAACGATCTGGGCCTGTCTCTTAACGAATATGGTCTTACCAACAAGGAAACGAACGAGCTTGAGGTATTTGCCGACGAAGAGGGCATTTACCAGAGGCTGGGCATTCAGTACATACCACCAGAGCTACGCCAAGGTGTCTGGGAGGTCCAAGCTGCGCGAGAAAATCGCATACCTACCCTGTTGGAGATAAGCGATATTAGGGGCGACCTGCACGGCCACACGGACTGGAGCGACGGTCGCGACCCCATGGAGACTATGATCCTATCCGCCAAAGAGCGCGGACTGGAATACCTGGCCATTACTGACCACTCTGTTGGCCGGGGTATAGCCAACGGACTGAGCATCGATAGGCTGGAAAACCATAAGAAACTTGTGAGAGAGCTTGAGCAGAGCATCGGCGGCATCAAACTTTTGACTGGCACAGAAATGGATATTCGCGCCGATGGTTCTCTAGATTATTCGGATGATGTTCTGGAAGAATTAGATTGGGTAGTCGCTTCTGTGCACTCTGCCATGGGACAGGATGCCGAAACGATGACAGATCGTATCATCAAAGCCATGCACAATCCGCATGTGGACGTAATTGGTCATCTGACGACGCGGCTTGTGGGCGAACGTCAGCCCATAGAGGCAGACTTCGAGGCCATATTCAAGGCGGCTGCCGAGACTGGCACAGCTCTTGAGATAAACGCGTCTCCAGAGCGGATGGACCTGAAGGACTCGCACATTTACAGGGCGCGGGAGTTGGGCGTACCGCTGGTGATTAGCACCGACGCCCACACCACTGAGGGTCTGGACAACACCCGCTATGGAGTGGGGATTGCCCGTCGGGGTTGGTGCGAGGCCAGGCACATCCTGAATACTCTGGCTCTGGACGAGTTCCTGGAATTCCTGGAACTGGATAAATCTGAGAGGACAGAGGCTTTTGCAAGACTTGCAAGATTTACTGATTGAAGAGGAGCAGCACACAGAAGTCTTAACCGATATCAATCCCATTGACAATCTTCGCAGGTTGCTTAAAGATGGTGTGGAATGGCCTGTCGCCCTGCTTCAATCCATGGCGTTGTGGACGATCCCTGTTGAGACTTTCCGTGGCCGCAAATACTCTTACTTCATTGGCGGCGAAGCCTTTGACTGGCTCCTACTTGCCGAGCGTATGTGCCAGGAAGTCGGCAATGCAATTCCTAAAGACGAGAAGGAAGATCTGCTTTTTACAGGCCGCTTCCCTGCACCATTCGAGGAAACTCAGATTAAGGAACTCCTCGGAGTACACAAACGCAGAGGTTATCTCAATTACTACTACGGCATTGTTGTGGAGGAGGCTTTGCAACTCGCCGTTGAGATAGAAATTCACAAGCGCAAATTGAGCAACGGCAATCAATACCAGGGCGACTTCTCTGATGAGGTTTTCAATAAAGTCTATCGTGAGGCCCGTGAGGCCTTGTTAGAAGAATTTCGGTTAGAGTCCGGCTATAATAGCCTGGAGACCATGTCCGTAACACAGTTTAAGGAGTTCACCTACTGGCTGTTCAAGTATCGCCTGAAGACCTCAGACAAGGCAAAGATAGCCAGTGACACGAAGAAGGGCCTGGACGCTCTTCAACAGATGGCCAAGACAAAGCCCCAGGTGATTAAGATCTCCTAGACCTTAGACGTCTTCCGTAACATTCTCTGTTTCTTCGATTTCCTCCGGCGGCTTAAGCCCCTTAAACATCTGGTAAAGCATGTAGTTGTACACCAGTTTCACCCCTGCCCCAGCCAAAAACGGCGCTCCTAGAAAGGCGATCTGCGCAACGAATCCACCGATGGCTGGGCTTATGACCTGTGCTGAATTTCTGCCCAAGTTGTTTACTGTTGCCATGGCAGTTCGGGACTCCTCTGGCACTATGGCCATAGTGTAGGACTGTCGAGTTGGAACATCCATCTCGTTAGAGATTTCGTGGAGCATGAAAAATGCGATAGCCATCCAAAGGTTAGAAGCGAAGGCCATCGCAATAAAGAAAAGGTTTGAGATGGCTTGCGTGAATGCCATGGTCTTCACCAACCCGATACGGGAAGCCACTGGTGCGGCGAGAGCCACAGACACGACGTTGAGCAACTGGGCCGAAAAGAATATGCCAGAAACGGAGAGCACATTTACGCCGAACTGGGTCACGAACCAGTAAGAGATGAAGCCCCTAGTAATAAAGCCTCCGCCTAGAGCATCGAGTGATGACACTGCTGTCATCTTGATGATGAGCCTGCGATCGCTCTGGCCTTTTGGTGCCTGGGCATAGCCGTTGGGTCTGAACTGCGGTTCCACCCTCGGGGACAAGCTGCCGTAAAGTGCGATACCGCTCAAGGCTATCACTGCGTATAAGCCAAACATGGCTTTGAAGGAGAGGATCTCATCCATCCCGGCCCACGCCTGAAGGGCAACAGGTATGGACACCAGTAGAGCGCCTAGGGCCTTGGTGAACATGGTGGCCAGGTTGTACCAGGTGAAGGCCAGGGTTCGCTGGGAGGGTTCACAGGTCTGAGCGAGGATGGCGGTATCCATGGAGATGAACGCCGTCCTGTCTCCGCCCGATGTGCTGGCCACAGCGAAGAGGCCAATGAGCATGATTAGCCCTACGCTGGAGACCCACGGGAATAACAGGCCGCCCAAGACCATCATTACGGAAAAGCCCACTAGAAGCCGCCTTCGTCCGATGGTATCGCCGCGCCAGCTGGCTAGCAGATTGGATAGGGCGCTGCCCGCCATAATGCCGCTGAAGACCAGACCTGCCTGAAGCGCAGAGAAGTCCAGTAAAGATAAGTAGACTCCCAGGAACACGCTCAGGAAGCCGTAGTCTAGCGTTCGAATGGAAGAGGCGGCAATTATCATTTTGCCATCCCGGTCCAGATGAGGGACGATCCGACTTAGGACTTGATGTGCTCTCAATAGCTGGCCGGGCGGGCACTAGTGGCGGAACTAAATTTGAATAAATCCAATGAGCTAGCTACCCAGCCGGGAGAGTATCTCCTCAACACGAGCGCGGCGCTCCACCATATCCTCAAGCCGTCCCCGCTCCCTGTCCACTACCTCTTCTGGCGCCTTGGAGGTGAAGCTCTCGTCCTGCAGTCTGGCGGACAGCCGGGAGTGATTCTTCTGAATATCCTCTATCTCCTCCCGCAGGCGAACGCGCTCCTTGTCCAGGTCGACCAGGCCTTGCATTGGAATGGAAAAAACGCTGGCTGCGGCGACGAAGGATATTACGTCTTCTTGGCCTTCCGAGTCAAAGGAATCTACCAGGGTAATGTCAGCATTTGCGTTGGTGCTGAAGAAACTGGACTCTTCGCGGAATATTTTCTTCTGTTCTTCGGGAGCAACGATGGTCGGCTTCAACTTCTGCGATGGGTTGATACGGAACTCCCCGCGAAGATTACGGATGGCTCGGATCGACTCAGCGATAATACCAATCTCTCTTTCGGCTTCTTCATCGATTAAGGACTGGTCTACACTGGGATATGCCGCGATGATGAGCGCGTCGGGCGTTTCGGGCGCGGGCGGAAGTAGCTCCAGCAGCGTCTGCCATATCTCTTCGGTGATGTATGGCATGAACGGGTGGAGCAGCCTGAGAATCTGCTCTAGCACATAGGCAAGGTACGGCAATGGAGATGGTCCGTCTGGCTCGTTGCGCATGCGAATCTTCGCCATCTCGATGTACCAGTCGGCGTACTCGTGCCACATGAAGTCGTGGACCGTGCGTTGGGCCTCGCCGAAGTTGTAGTCCTCCATCTGCCGCTGAACATCTTCAGCCACCCGGTTCAGGCGGCTAACTATCCATCGGTCCTGTCGGTGAACAGGCTTTGGCGGCTGATGCCAGTCGCCGGGCACTTTCGCTCCCTCCAGGTAAGACATGACGAAACGGGAGGCGTTCCAAAGCTTGTTCGCGAAGTTACGGCTGGCCTCAAGCCTCTGCTCGTTCAGACGCTGGTTGTTGCCGGGCGACGTCCCTATTGTCAGCGCGAAACGCAGGGCGTCGGCGCCGTACATGTCGATAAGCTCGAGGGGGTCCAGCACGTTGCCGCGAGTCTTGCTCATCTTTACGCCAGCCGTGTCCAGGACAAGGCCATGCAGGAACACAGTATGGAAAGGCGCTTCGCCCATGTTCTCGATTCCCATCATCATCATGCGGGCAACCCAGAAAAATAGGATGTCGTAGCCCGTCTCCAACACGCTGGTGGGATAGAAGTAGTCCAGGTCCTCAGTCTTGTCAGGCCAGCCCAGCGTGGAGTGCGTCCACAAGCCTGAGCTAAACCAGGTGTCCAGCACGTCCTCGTCCTGCACCAACGCCACCTCCCGGCCATAGTGGGCCTTGGCCGCGGCCTGGACCTCCCCGTAGGTCATCTCGACGAAAACCTCGCCGTCCGGGCCATAATAGGCGGGGATCTGGTGGCCCCACCACAATTGCCGGGAGATGCACCAGGGCTGGATATTCTCCATCCATTCGAAATAGGTCTTGGCCCACATTTCCGGCACGAACTTGGTCCGCCCGGACCGAACCGCTTCGATAGCCGGTTTGGCCAGGGTTTCGGCGTCGGCATACCATTGTTCGGTCAACCACGGCTCGATCGGGACGCCGCCCCGGTCGCCGTAGGGCACCATGTGGGTATGATCGTCAATCTGGGCGATCAGGCCCTGGGCGTCCAGATCCTCCAAAATCTTCTGGCGCGCCTCGAACCGGTCCAGGCCCTGGTAGGCCGCGGGCGCGTTCTCGTTGATGCGGGCTTCTTCGTCCAGGACGTTGATCATTTCCAGGTCGTGGCGCCGGCCCACCTCGAAATCATTGAAGTCATGGGCCGGCGTAATCTTCACCGCGCCGGAACCCTGTTCGGGATCGGCATAGTCATCGGCGACGACGATCAGGCGGCGGCCCACCAGGGGCAGAATGGCGTATGTGCCCACCAGGTGCCTGTAGCGTTCGTCGCCGGGATGCACCGCGATGGCGGTGTCGCCCAGCATGGTCTCGGGCCTGGTGGTGGCGACGGTAATAAACCTGC
>CAJWRP010000138.1 GCA_913046025.1 uncultured Chloroflexota bacterium | reverse complement strand
CACCAGGGCATTTTCGAAATTATGACGTCCTACGAGACTTAGCTCGAGGGGGATTGGGCCTTGTTTTGTGCTGACGAGGCCCTTGATGCCATCAAGGCTCGACGTCATCTCGACAACGGAGAGGTCGGCTGATGCGCCGCCTACGGAAACGGTAACTTTCGTTCCTACCGCTGCCCCGGTGTGTTCCGAAGCGTTGTCGTTTACGTACGCAATTTCCAAGAAGCCATGGCTGCCAATAATGGCCAGCAGACCGTTGCCCCTCTGGTAGTTGCCACTGATTCCCGTGATGCGGTCGCCGTTGATCTCGACATGAGCGCTCACGTCGATTGGATCTTCAAGAACTAGATTAGTAATCAGGTTCCCGAACCGGTCTACGTGAATGACACAGCCTTCCAATTGTCCTGAGTTTACCTTTGGCGAAGGTAAGTAGAGCATCTTCAGGCTAGATATCGGCGATCCTAGCCCTTCAGCCAGCACTCCATTTGCCAGGTGGCCCGCTACTGGCGCAAATATGTCACGACCATGAAAAGTATCACTTACGGCTTTTGCCCAGTATTCAGATCTATCAAGAATATATGCTTGACAGGTACTGGGAACATCAGCTTGAACGGCATCTAAGACACGAACGTCCGGTGGCAGAGGCTCACCTAACGTAGATCCGTATGCCGTTAACACGTAGGAAAAAATACCGTTGTCTGGGCCTATGAAGGAACCCTGCGGAGTTACCAGTAGGATAGGATATCGTCCCGTACCGACTCCGGGGTCCACGACGGCCAGGTGTATTGTTGGAGCGGAAAAGTATCGGAACGTAGTACCCAGTACAAAGGACGCATGATTAACGTCTTGAGGAGGTACGTATTGGGAAATATCGATTAGTCGTACATCTGGACAGATGCCTAATATAACGCCCTTCATAGCTGCGACAAAGCCGTCGATCATGCCGAAGTCAGAAGTGACAGTCACCAGTGGTGGAGGCATATGCGAATCTCAACCAAACAAGTCAGGCGACTTAAGTAGGACTAACGAATCTCACGCTAACAATAGATACGCCAATAAAGACTAGCACCATGAATATGGTGAACTGAAACAAGGTTTTTTCCATTCCTCTGCGGGTATGATAGGAACTCTCTGCTGCGCCGAAGAATCCCGATCCCTGGCCCTTCACCTGAATCAGTATAACTGCCATCAAAATGAGGGAGACCACGATTTGTACTATGTTCATTATGGTCAACGGCTTGCCCCTTGCCGGAAGTAATCAATGAGATAGGCTGGATTTCATCAGTGACTGCAACCTACTACCATTATCATACACATCCATAATGGCCCGCGCTAGCCTATCCGAGTCGTGCCGGACAGGATGTTCGGCAGAAGTAAGCTCAGTGAGCACCAGCCGCGCATGCGTGAGAGCCTTGCCATCATGTACAACAGGCGTTCCGAAGAACTTTGGCCCCAGCTCTACCGGATGCTCGTTGGCCACTACGAAGTCCACCAGATCAACAGACGTATGCCTCTTGAGAGCCTCATGGTGGGCAACAACAGTGTAGCCTTCTGTTTCGCCTTGCTGTGTCGCCACGTTGCACACGTAGACCTTGTTCGCCGGGGCTGCTGTAATAGCCTCAGTCAGTCCCTCGACCATCAAGTTGGGCAGGATGCTGGTGTATAGGCTGCCCGGCCCGATCACGATCAAGTCAGCATTCCTGATTGCCTCCAAAGCCAAGGGATGCGCTGCGGCATCCGGCGGATCGATCATCAGCTGCTCGATCTGCCCTCCCGCCTCGGAGATGTTGTGTTCGCCCTTAACTATGGTGCCGTCGGCCAGTTTGGCAGACAGTTGGAGGTTGGCTGTGGTTGTAGGAACGATGTTGCCATGCACGGCAAGCACCTTGCTGGATTCGGAAAGCGCCTGCACGAAGCTTCCGCTGACCTCCGTCATAGCAGCGATGAACAGGTTTCCGAAGCTGTGCCCCTTCAGGCCATCCCCTTGATCGAATCTGTACTGGAATAGCTCCGATACCAGGGACTCGTCCGCTGAGAGAGCCACCAGGCAAGCGCGG
This sequence comes from uncultured Chloroflexota bacterium, assembly GCA_913046025.1. The sequence goes on along the minus strand of CAJWRP010000138.1, from coordinate 4,322 downwards.
AAGTCGCCCGGAGGTAGCACGCCTAATTCCCTACGCAGGCGACCAGAGCTGCCACCGTCGTCGCCTACGGTCACGATGGCTGTGATGTTGTCGGTGTACGCCTTGAGGCCGCGCAGCAGAACCGAAAGTCCGGTGCCGCCGCCAATGGTCACAATGCGCGGGCCTCTGCCTAGTGATCGACGGGTGTAAATGGTGTTAGCGATACCGCGCAAAGAAGGGGAGTCGAGGATGAGAGGTCCAACAGAGCGGTACAGGCCGTAAACGGCCAACAGCATTATTAGAATGCCACCGCCGATCAGCAGAGCGCCCTCGAAATATCCAGGTAGGAAGTCAGGAAAGCCCAGCGCCAGAAACTTGCGTAGAAGGTAGGCAATTCCTATTGAGCATATTGATATGCCCGCTGCGCCAAGAAGCATCCAGCGTTTGATGCCTAAGCCGGGGACGAGCAGCCTTAGAATGTTTGAAAGGCCGGAGGGTGCTGCGTTGCCGTTGCGTCCGGCGGGTGTCTGGCTGTTTCCGTTCATCGCGCTATCTCAGCGACTCCAGTTTCTCTTTGAGAAGCTCATTAACGAGTTGTGGATTTGCTTTTCCGAGGGTAATTTTCATTATCTGCCCCACGAGAAATCGAATGGCCTGTTCTTTGCCGCTCAGGTATTCCGCCACAGGGCCAGGATTGCCGGCTATGGCCTCATCTATGGCCTCGCCTAACGCGTCCTGGTCGCTAATCTGAACTAGGCCTCTCTCATTCGCTATGTAACCAGGAGCTTGGCCGGTGTTAAACATCTCTTCAAACACGGTCTTGGCCATGCTGATGCTCAGCTGGTCCGAATCCACCATGTCGATGAGCTCCATCATGTGAGCGGGTTCTATTTTGACGGACCGAATGTCATCGCCGGTCTGATTAAGCAGTCGCCCCATTTCCACGACTAACCAGTTGCCAGCGGACTTTGCGAAGGTTGTTACCTCTTTTCCAGAGGGATTCTTCGCCTTCAAGATCGATTCGAAATAATCGGCCATCTGTTGGGTGGATGTGAGTAATTCAGCGTCATATTCTGAGAGACCGAGGTCGTTAATGAACCTGTGGAACCTGGCCTTGGGCAACTCTGGAATGGTGCGTTCTATCTCGTCAATCCAAACGCTGCTTATCTCCAGGGGGGGCAGATCGGGCTCCGGGAAATACCGGTAGTCGTTCTCCTTTTCTTTAACTCGCTGCGAGAATGTACGGCCATTAGCATCGTTCCAACCGCGGGTCTCTTGAACAATACGCTCGCCTTCCTGGATCGCGATTAACTGGCGCTTAGCCTCGTACTCCAGTGCGCCATGAACGGCTCTAAAGCTGTTCATGTTTTTGATCTCGACTTTGGAGCCCAGTTTTTTCTCTCCAACAGGTCGTATGCTGATGTTAGCGTCGCACCTGAAATTGCCCTCTTCCATGTTGGCGTTGCTTACGCCAATGTAGCGAAGGATCGACTGTAGCTGCGTGAGATAGGTGCGGGCGTCGTCAGCGCTACGTAGGTCAGGCTCGCTGACTATTTCCATCAGCGCAACACCTGCACGGTTGATATCCAGAAGACTGTAGCCCTCTCCGAACTCCTCAGCCCTGTGGAAGAGCTTGGCGACGTCTTCCTCCATATGAACCCTGGTAATACCGATGGTCTTCTCGCCTTCATCGGTTTCCAGGGTTAGGTGGCCCTTAGATGCCACAGGGAGGTCGTACTGCGAAATCTGGTAGCCCTTCATGAGATCCGGATACGGATAGTTCTTGCGATCGAACTTGGTGTGGTGTGCTATGGTGCAGTCCAGAGCCAGACCGGTCCTGATAATGAACTCAATCGCCTGTCGGTTGATAACTGGAAGCACGCCAGGCATTCCCATGCAGACAGGACAGACAGTGGTATTGGGGGAAGCATCGTGGTAACCAGCGTTGCAGGAGCAGAACATCTTGCTATTAATTAATAGCTGAGAGTGGACCTCTAGTCCAATGACAATCTCATAATCCATTTAATCGGTTCTCACATTTTCTATTGCCGCTTGCGCGGTCGAGCTAGGCATCTGGGGCGCAGGAAAAGTGTAAACGCGAACACGTTACACCATGATACAACAAGGCAAGTCGAATCCACCGGTCATTAAGATGATGTGTTTGCGTTTTCTGGCGGCCACGCGTCCTCGCCAATTAAAGGCACGAAGCGGCATGCCCCAAGGTTCCGCACTGTGTAATCCTCCGCTGTCTTGACCACTTTCATCAGGTCTTGGCCTTCAAGAGAACCAATGGGTACGACCAGTCGGCCGCGATTGGCCAACTGTTCTGATATGAGTCTTTGTGGCAGTTTGGGAGCCCCGGCGGAGACGATGATGGCGTCGTAAGGCGCTTCAGGTAAATACCCAAGTACAGGCTCTGCTTCGTACACAGTGACATTATCGTAACCCATGAAAGCCAGTCTGTTTGTGGCAGCGATTGCCAAGGCGGCTATCCTCTCGACACTTATGACCTCTCGTGCTAGCGTAGCAAGGATGGCTGTCTGGTAACCACTGCCCGTGCCGATCTCCAGTATCTTGTCCGAACGGCGTATCTCCAGGGCATCTAGCATCAGGGCGACCATAGTTGGCTGTGATATGGTCTGACCTTCCCCAATAGAGAGCGGCGCGTCATTGTAAGCCGCGTAAGCGAGTTCCGGGGCAATAAAGCACTCCCTAGGAATGTTGCGCATTGCCTCGATTACCCACTTGTTCCCTATACGCTTGGACAGGTCTTGGAAAAGTCTTTTTCTTTGACGTTCCGACACGCCACCTTTATTTGGCTTATTGATGCGAAAATCAGGGTGCTCGCACTTTAGAACCGTATTTACCAATTGTATACGGTTCCAATTGAGAAGACAGAATCCACTTGATAGACACGTTGTACCACCTGTATTCATTGACCCAATTATGTCGCCATGCTAACCTGAATTTAGTGCGAAATAGATAGTGAATATCTAAGTAGTGAGTGTTCATATGACATCCACAATGGAGCTAACAGACAGGCAGATTCTTAACATCATTCAGAAGAATTTCCCAGTGGTTGAACGACCCTTCGAGGACATTGCAAAACAGCTTGGTTCAACTGAAGATGATGTTATAAAGCGCATCAAGGATCTAAAGGTGCGGAACGTTGTGCGCCAGATAAGTGCGATCTTTGATACGAGACGTCTCGGCTATAAGACGACGCTTGCGGCTATGCGCCTCCCTGAAGATAAGTTGGAGTCCGGTGCGCAGATTGTAAACCGACACCCTGGTGTAAGTCATAACTATGCACGTAACGGCCATTTCAATCTGTGGTTCACATTGGCGGTTCCACCATACGAGGACCTTAAAGAGACCATTGACCAAATGGCGGAGGAGAGCGGTGCCGAAACGGTCCGCCTCATGCCGACAATCAAGTTCTTCAAGATTGGCGTTAACTTCGACATGGTCAAACAAGAGGGCAACGCCAAGGAGATTTACAGTCCTGACGGGTTCAACAAGCCCATCGATGAAAATTGGAACAAGGCGGAAGAAGTCTCCGATTACGACGTGCAGGTCATTCGTGAGTTGCAGGCAGATGTGGAATTGGTACCTGAGCCATTCGCTCCCATGGCGGAGCGAATGGGTATCACAGTAAAAGAGCTGGCCGACGCTGCTGTAGCCCTTCAGAATCGCGGTATGATGCGAAGGTTCAGTGCGGTTTTACATCATCGTCGCGCTGGGTTTAGCTCTAATGCTATGGTTGTATGGAAAGTGCCTTCCGAGCGCTCCGTTGAAGTGGGCAATATCATGGCGCAGTCTCGCTGGGTGACGCATTGTTACGAGCGCCCGACATTCCCGGACTGGGACTACACACATTTTACAATGATTCATGCTACTTCTCAGGACCAGTGCGAGGAGGTTGCACAAGAAATTTCGATCAGCACAGGAATTTCGGAATATCAGTTGTTATACAGCACGCGAGAGTACAAAAAGACTCGCGTTAAATACTTCGTTTAAGAAAGTATCGGAGGAACAATAGTGCCTACCACTTATTACCCAGTTTTCATTGATGTAAAAGGTCGCAACTGCGTTATCATCGGCGGTGGCAACATCGGTGAAGAGAAGGTCCACAAGCTTCTTGATTGCGAAGCTAAGGTCGTGGTCATTAGTCCTGAGGTCAACCAGGGCGTGCAGGAACTGGTGGGCAACGATAGGCTGGTGTGGCATCAGCGCGAGTACCAGGAAGGCGATCTTGACGGCGCATTTATCGCCATAGCGTCTACGGATAATAATGAAGTTAACCGACAGATTGCGGCGGATGCCGAGGATCGAAACGTTCT
>CAJWRP010000137.1 GCA_913046025.1 uncultured Chloroflexota bacterium | reverse complement strand
CGGCGGGTATCATCGCCGCCGTTGGGCTTCTCTACTTTGATTACATCGGCACCCATGTCCGCCAGCATCATGGTGCAGAACGGTCCCGCAAGAATCTGGCTAAAGTCGATAACTTTGATTCCATCCAAGGGTAGTGCGTTGGTCATATTTTCTCCATATGGTCTTGTTGCTTGTCTTCTTAACGCCCGGTAAACTTGGGCTTTCGTCTCTCAATAAACGCGGTGCGCCCCTCGTGGAAATCCGCGCTGTCGAAGTTGGTATAAGGAAGGCCGTCTTCCTCCGATGATAGTCCAGTGGGCCGAGTGTTACGTAACACGATGTCGCGGATGCGCTTGTTGCGGGCGTGCGACAGCGGAGCTAATTCTGCCATCTCTATGGCCAGCTTATATGTGTACTCCGTTAGCTCGTTCTGTGGCACAACTTTGGTCAGCAGGCCCATCTCGCTGGCCTCTTCAGTGTTGATTAGTCGTCCACTAAGCAAAATATATGTCGCATTGCCTGGGCCGACCAGCGTCACGAGCCTGCGCATCTCGCCGTAACCAACCAGGATTCCCAGCCGGGCGATTGGTATGCCAAAGGTGCTTCCTTCCGCTCCGATACGAATGTCAGTGGCCATAGAGAATTCGCAGCCGCCCCCTACACAAAAGCCCTGAATCATGGAGATAGTCGGCTTCGACATAGCTTCGACTTCGTTCAAGGCGCCGTCAAATGCAGCGGCATAGACCTCGGCTATTTTCGAGTTGCTGCGATATAGCTCAAAGTCCTTTATGTCAGCACCAGCCGAGAAGGCCTTTTCACCTGCGCCGGTGAAGACCACCACGCGGACATCAGCGTTACGCTCCAACTCAATAGCGATGCGCCTTAGTTCCAGCCATCCCTTGTACTCGATTGCGTTGCGCTGGCCCGGCCGGTTAAAGGTAACCGTGGCGACGCCGTCGGACTTTTCCACCAGGATTTCATCTGTCAATCTATAACTCCGTTCATGGGTAACTCAAAAATACAGGGCAGATATATGAAAAATCTGCCCTGTATTTTCGCATACTTGGCTTGGCGATTGAACGAACGACTCTCTAGGCTGTGTCAGGCAGCCAACCCCAGGATCGGGGGCCCCAATCCGGCACGATAACTTCGCCGTCCTTTATGGTTACCACTGGCACCAGAGCCTTGTCGCCCTTGAGCGTGTCGCCCTGGGTGTCGTGGAAGAGCCAGTTGCCGGTCTCCTCTTTCAGCACGGAGATATCGGCGGTACGGCCGACCTCCAGCGTTCCCAGCCGGTCCTGCATGTTTATTGCTGTAGCTGGGTTAATGGTGGACATACGGACAACGTCTTCCAGAGAGTATCCCAGCGCCAGGAACCTGGAAAGCATCTCCGTGATGCTATGAACGGTGTTCAGCCGTCCGGGTATGGTCAGGTCAGTGCTGATGCTGAGCGGTCGGACGCCCCCATCCACAGCTCTCTTGGCAACATCGAAGCTGAAGTTCTGGCGTCCGTGCGCCGTATCCAGGAAGACCCCTCGCTCCTGGGCTTCCAGGATTTCAGGGATAACTTTGTTGTCGGCATCGATAATACGCCCCGGGTTTCCGCTGAACAGGTGCGTGATGATGTCGCCCTTCTCCAGCAGAGGCAGCAGCTCTTGTGTGAGCGTGGGGCCGCCAGACTCCCGGATGCTTCGATCGCCGATGTGTACCATGAGCCGAACACCACCCTCAGTGGCAGCCTGTTTGGCCAGCTTGATCATCTCGATGCCCATGGCCGTTACGCCAGGCCCAACGGCGCGAATCTTGACGCCCTGGATAAGCGGCTGGTTGGCCTTGATTATCCGTACCGTCTCTTCAACGTCGATGTCCTGACGACTGGCTGTGTCTGGCTGGTAGAGTAGGCCGACGCGCGAGATATGCAGCATGCAAACGATGCGCGTCTTGTTGTTAGGCACAACGAACTTCGGAAAGCCGCCAAAGCTGTAGCAGCCGGAGCTGCCAGCGTCGACAACAGTGGTTACGCCGGAGCCAACACCAGCCACGTCGGGGCTGACGCCGGTCTGATTGATGCCTTCGTAGACGTGGGTGTGCAGGTCGATCATGCCTGGCATAACAATGTTGCCGGATACGTTGACGACCTGTGCGAATCCGCTGGGGTCGATATCCGCTGCCACCTGGCTTATGACGCCGTCCTTAACTGCGACGTCCAGCTTGCCTCGTATGTTCTGCGACGGATCAATGACCTCGCCGCCCTTGAGAAGTAAATCCGTCATATTTTGTTTAGCCTTTCGTTTGGAATTTCGATGTACAACGGGAGGGAAGCCTGGATGGAGGGTGGTTTTCCTAATTAGCTGGTTGGTATCCCTTCGCCGTTCCCCGCATCCGGCTGACGGTCTCGTTGCGCCAGATGTTATATCAGGTCCGAAGGGCTGGCAAGAATCTCTCCAATTCAAGAATCGTTCTAACGTAAGATGGGAGCATAGATACTACCAATGGAGACAGTGGGTTTGGCGACACGATAAGAATCTGGACTTTCGCGTATTCGCGAAGAAAATTGAAAAAACATCCAGACTCGTTCTTTGCCAACGTCCTCTGTGAAGTTGTTGGCTGGAAGGAGTAGCTCTATCCTGCCCAGGCTTCGTATGAAATGAATTCGCTGACCATCGCGGCCTTGCGGTCTTCCGGCAGCCATGTGGAGTTGACGCCGTTGAGTATTACTTGTCGTATTTCGTCCTGCGAGAAGCCTAGGCGTTCGTGAAGCAAACGGTATTCGCTGGACAGCGTGTTCCCGAACATTCCAGGGTCGTCCGTGTTCACAGTGACCATGATGCCACGGTCGAAATATTTCTTCACAGGGTGCTGTTCGATAGACTCCACTACCTGGGTGCAAACGTTGGAGTGCGGGCACATCTCCAGTGGGATCTTCGACTCGACCAGGTGATCTAACAAAGCTTCGTCTTCGCCGGAGCGTACGCCGTGGCCTATGCGCTCCGCTTGCAGGTGCTGAATTGCGCCCCATACGCTTTCTGGACCTGCTGCTTCGCCCGCATGTGCCGTCACATGAAAGCCCATATCGCGAGCCTGCGCGTAAACCTCGGTGAATAGCTCCGCGGCAAAGTTGTGCTCTGAACCACCTAGACCGATGCCGATTATGCCGCTTCCCTTGGACTCATTGACCTCTGCCAGAGTGACCTTCGCCTGATCGGGGCCGTAGTCCCGCGTTAAGTCAGAGATAAGAGGTACATCAACATCCGGCACCTTATTCAGTCCGCGGCGCACTGCCTCGAAGAGAAGGCCTGCCTCCATGCCGACCTCTGTGAAGCGCACCGGCGAAAAAAAGGTCTCGGCGTATCGTATGTTCTGGCTCACGAGCTCGCGGGCGAAGGCCTCGCTGAAAAATGTGAAGTCTTCGTACTCGCGCAGAAACTGGTTCTTCCATATCCACGTCTGAATGAATTCCTGGAAGTTTGCAAACGTAAACTTTTCATTCAATGCTTGTATGTCTGGCACCGAGGCATCGCCGCCATATTTCTGCATCAGTTCCCACAGGGCGGGACGAGGTATTGCCCCTTCAAGATGGAGGTGTAGCTCCACCTTGGGTACCTTGTCGAACCAGTCTGAGTTGGATGTCATTTGAGTCCTGCTGCTCTCCCCTTGATGATATTGGGGGCGGAGAAAATGAAGTCACCGTGTGCAGGTTAGCACACCGTTACAACTGGCGCAGCACCGGAATTGGGCTTAGGTGCTTAAATTTCGGTCAGCCAATTATTCAGAAAAATCAGACCCAGAGACGGCGGAAGGCCAGTAGCAGAAGGACAAAGGACACAGGCGCGACTCCTGCCATCCCACACCTCCGCTAAATCATCGGTTTGCTGTGAGTTTGATGCTGCTTGATGGCTGTGGGATTTTGGCAATAGTCACCTTTTACCGGCAGCCATGCGTGCTGATTCTGGAAGACGTCTCAACCAAACCATGGCTAGCGGACCGACCACCGCGCCGATGCCCAAGCTAAGGAAGGCGATCTCCCAGCTCGCGTGGTCAACGATGAATCCAAATAGAGCTATGGAAATGATTGTAATACCGAAGCCCAGAAGCGACTGTAGTCCTAGTGCTGCGCCTATGTTCCGCGATGGGGCAAGCTCTGTGATGCCTGTAGAGAACACGGATGAGTCTCCCACGATGCTGAAGCCGTAAACAATTCCTATGCTTGCAATTAGGGCTATGGGCGCGGCGGCCAAGAAGCCAAAGAAGAAGGAGATTATGGCGCTGGTGAGCAGGAATAGCCCAGCCACCGCCGTGCGTCCAAACCTGTCACTTAGAATGCCTGCAATGACACTGGCAGGCGCTCCTACAGCGATAATTAGAAACGCTAGCAGCCCGCCGAAGGAATTAGCGAAGGCCTCAGATTCACCTCTCTGGAGGAAAGCGAAGACCAGGAACGGGCCTATCCAAGCCCACATGGCATATAGCTCCCACATGTGGGAAACATAGCCTGCGTTCATCAGTGCCATAGGCTTGTCTTTTAGGATGCCGAAGTTGTAGCCACGGGTCCCTGGTGCGATATTGACTTCCGCGTCGGGCACAACAAATGCCATAAGTGCGGCGGCGGCTATGGCTCCTCCTACCGTAATAAAAACCAGCGCCTGCCATCCCCAGTCCTGCGCCAGTGGTGTCAGGAGATACGGTGATGCGGAGCCTGCCACAAGTGCTCCGACGAATATGCCCACAGATCGCCCCCGCTGTTTAGGTTCGAACCATGAAGACAGGAATTTGATTCCAGGTGTGTAAACTCCCGCCATAGCCATTCCTACTATGAATCGCAGGAGTAGCGCCGACAATAGATCGTTGGCCAACAGCGCGAATGCCAAGTTCAACAGTGCTGCTGTCAGTGCTGATATGGCGAAAACCTTGCGCACGTTGAATAGGTCTGCCAGGTAACCCATCAGTGGCACGGCAAGTATGTAACCTAGTTGAAATGCTGCAAGGATGAGGCCGGTGTCCGTGTTGGATATCTCCCACTGGTCTGATATCAGGGGCTTTATGGCTGAAAAGGAGAACCAGATGGACATGGCCATGAACTCTGCAAGGCTGACGAGCGCCAGCACTACGTATGGCCGCTTGAGAAGTGACTTTTCATCTTCCGAAGTCTGCAATGAGCCCTCTGTTATGCATCTGGTGCAACACCGCTGAACGGTTAGTTGGCATTATAGCCATTAACCTCTGCACGAGCTTTCCAATAATAAAGGGCGGTCCGTTGGGCCGCCCTTTATCTACATATGGACTTAACTCAGGCTAGCGTTCAATTGGCGTTCGGACTATACTTCCGTGTTAACTATAGATTCAGGATGCGCATACTCTGCCATTAGTTTCCCCCTAATTGAGTTGCCTGGTTTGCGCACATAAACTGAACAAGTGCCATCGGAGCCGTATTGAATAAGCGTATTTACAGCAATCGGCTAAATCTTAGATGCCGAAGCCTGGCCTGCGATTCCGGCAGATCTTGCAGAGGCTCTAAGTTTCAGGACTTCGGTTCTTGTCCCAAGCCATGAACAAAGCAGCCAAGATCCCCAGCAGACAAAGACCCGCTGCAACCAGAAAGAAATCGTTGAACACGGTCAGGCCTGCGTCGGTTAACTGTCGCACATATTCGGCTGTTCGTTGATGATATGCCTGTGTGGACTCTCCGATAAGTTGGTAGGGGACCTGCATGCCACTGACCAGATTGCCAAAGTGACTCGTTCCCCAGGCGGTCAGTGCCGCAAGCCCTAAGGCCATGCCCGTAATCCTGGCGCCGGTTATGAGCGAAGCTGCGGTCCCCTTGTCGTCTTCGCGGACAGAGTTGATGGCAGCCAGAGCCACAGGCGCAATGACTAGACCGAAGCCCAGTCCAGCAATCGCCAGGTGAATGGTGAGCATCGGGTCTGATATGGCTAGGTCCCAGCCGCTCATTAGCCAGAATCCTGCTGCTGCTAATGCCAGTCCAACAACAGTTGGCACTCTGTAGTTAAATCGCTGAGCAGCGATACCACCTAAGACGGCACCCACAGGCATGGCAGCTGTGAGACGCATCAGGTGCAGTCCGCCCTCCAAGGGAGAAAGGTTTAAAACTGTGTTGGCCATCAGTGGAATGGTCACCATCCCAATTATGAGCGCCGCGCCCACCAGCATGTGTACCAAGTTGGACGCGCGAAACGCCCAGGTCCTGAACATGCCCTTGGGCAGCAGTGGTTCATGTGCGTACCTTTGCCTTACGACGAATAGTGCAAAGAGGACCAGCGACGCTGCCATGTATAGAGCTGTTAGCCAGTCCAGCGCGTCTATTCGGGCCAGTCCAAGCGTCATTGTTGCCAGTGCTGCGGTGATCAGAGCCCCGCCAATGTAGTCGACCGACGAACGCGTT
>CAJWRP010000136.1 GCA_913046025.1 uncultured Chloroflexota bacterium | reverse complement strand
ATCCCGACACTCAACCTACCCCAGGTGCATAGAGATGATTAAGAGCCTCATAATTTTTAGGGTCGAGGTTCTTTCCCCGTAAAGCAGGGTGGTCCGGGCCATATCTGTGGGTCCTGAAGGTCGCATTGGAGTTCCCGTTTGAGCGAGGGTCCAGGGCAAAAAACGGGTTAATGTACTCCCACACGATATTCTTGTTATACGATACCTCGAATATACGTCCCGGTGCGCCCTCGCATATGAGAGTGTTTCCGTTGGGCAATCGCTGGGCACTACTAATGTTAAAGCTGTAAAAGGACGGCGGCGGGCTACCCGCGAATTGCCATGTAATCTCGTTTGACACTGTATCAACCTCGACTATTCTGGAGAAGCCATTACCTCGGCCATGTGCGCCATTGTCGAACAGCAGTATGTGGCCGTTGTCCAGCCACGTAGGGTGGTGCTGATGAGCGATTTCATTGGGACCCCATTTCCACTTGAACGCCCCGGTGGCCTTGTCCACTATTCCCACAGTGTTGGTGCGCCTGTAGCTCACGATGAAGTCTCCATCAGGCGTTACGTTCAACGAGTTACCGTGTCCCCATTCACGTCTGTTTTCCAGCGGACACACTACGTCTTCGTCGAAATCGAAATTGTCCTCTGTGCGCCACTGGTACACAGACGTACCGTCGGGCGTGATCTCCTGAATAACATCTCCCAGCATCTGGTCGGGGTCATCTTCGGACACGTAGCCGCCTTTTACACGACTACTGAACTCTTTGGGCATTGCGTCCCAAAGCAGCACCAGTGTGTTGCCGTTCGGCAGCCGCTCAAAGTCGTGATGAAGCATGGGGTTTCTGTAGCTCCAGACGACGTTACTCTCCCAATCGAGCTCTACTAGCGCCGACGACGAACCGCCTAGGTCCTTGACGATGTCGGTCTCAGTCTCGGGCCCAGTTCTGCAAAGAAGGTTGCCGTTGGGAAGCAGGTATGAGTAACCTATGCCTTCGTCATGATGCCACTGGTGGCAAATCCGACCTTCCATGTCTATCAGTGTGGTGTGGTTGCCTCTGTTAGTTGAAAAGAGTGTGAAGCCTCTATACGACAGAGACGGTGAGTAGTGAATGAGTCCAACCGGTTGATGAATAGACCAGCCCATGTTTTTATATCTCTAGCATTAAAAGGATTTGCCCTTGAACCGCTCAGCTTCGAGGATTGAACTCTGGCGAGGACATCAAACGTGGGCTGTAGTAAACCACAATTGGGGCCTCAGCGCACATCCCCAGTCATATCGACGACATCAGGCAGGCCGAGGGCGAACTTGCCTAGGTTCTCGTAGACGACATCGCTAACGAAAAGGTGCTGAGCCGCCGCATCCATGTCACGATGGCATCTCTGCAGTTCCCCACTCATATAGAGGGCCTCGCCCCCGCCGTAACGAAAGGCCATTGATGTCACTTCAACGGCTACGTCTGTGGCCAGCGTAGCGCACCCTCGCATTTGAGTCTGTAGCTCAAGGTCCGGCGCCTTTCCCTGACTAACGACTTCCCAGGCACTCTCGAATGTCTCCATTACCAACGCCCTGACGGCTCGAAGGCGTAGGTCTGACTCCCCTATCGCCCGCTGGAATGAAGCTCTATCCGCGATTAGAGTCTTGCTGGTCGATCCGCGCAGCTTGCTTCGCGCCAGTTCGACTATGGCATTGAGAGCACGACGGGCCAGTCCCAAGGCGAAGGCTGCATGCTCATTGGCAACAAATCCAGAACGGCCAAGAAGGTATATGGCACCGCCTCGCAGTGGTGGGTCTGACATCAGCCAGGTGAACTCCTTAGGCACAAATAGATCCTCAACGGAGAAGCCATTACTCCCGGTGCCTTTGAGTCCAGACACCTGCCAGTCATCCGCAATCCTTGCCTTTTCCGTCAGGAATACAACCCTACGTATGTCTGACTTCTCGTCCTCAACACGAACACCCGCAGAGAGCCAACGGGAGTGCCGGATTCCACTGGCAAACCTCCAGTTCCCGCTTATCCTATACCCACCGTCGACAGCCACAGCAGTGCCCGAAGGCATACCAACGCCTGCTGCTCTGGGAACATTGCCGCCTGCAAATATCTGCGCAACCGCTTCATCGGGCAGCATGACGGCAGGCAACGCAATATTAGTGGCGCCAATCATCATGCTCCATGCCGCTGCCGAGTCATACATCGCCATGGCCTCTATGACTTCTATCTGAGTCACAGGGTCAGCTTCCGCCCCATCAAACTCAGCGGGCAGCTTCAGTGCGAAAAGGCCTGCCTGTTCAAGGGCGTCAACAGAAACCTCTGGTAACGTTGCTTGCAGTTCAGCATCGTCGGCACAGGAGACTACGACGCCACGAACGCACTCGACTGCGTCTAAAAGCGCCTGACGTTTCTCCTGCCTATAAGTTGGGAAATTCCACGTCACTTCTGAACCTCTCTCAAAACATCTTCACCAGCACCCGAACCTGAACGCCTTTTATCCTGCGTATATAAAATCCCTGAAAATACCTCGCCAATTGGGCTGCCTTCGATAAGGTCTTCAACGGATTCAACCTTACCTCTATATCACTTCGTCTCCGGCAGGCTCATTACACGTCTGAGGTCGACAATATCTACTATTGAGACCGCTCTTACCGGCAGTTGGGTCGACAGCGCTTCCCTCAATACAAACAGGAATTCAGGATTGGCCTTCAGATTCGCCAACCAGTCACGGATTACGCGGCACCGTTGCTACCGATCGTGTCCGGTGCCCCGCAGATAATGATGCGCCCCTCTACCCTGGTGAATTATATCTCTGTGGTTGTAGGCTTGCCGGTCCTGGCACCGGTAGTAAAGATATCTATGGTGCGGTCTTTGACAAAGGCAGCCAGGATTTCGTCAATTAAATGACCATCAGCCATTGACCAGTTCAGCCGTGCTGACCTTGGCCTGACGTACTACCAAAATCAACGGAATTAGAGTAGCCAGTCCGATAAAGGCAATGAGTAACTTCCAGCCTAAGAATTCAGGTGCTATGGCGATGGCTAAACCCCCAAGAGTCGTTCCCATTAGTGCGGCAACCTGCTGAAACGCTCCGTCCGTGAATACTGCTGAGCTCTGCTTTACTCCAGCGAAAACGTAAAGCAGGTTAATACAATTTGTAATGTGAAGTCCAAAGGTGAATCCCCAGACGACGAATATTGCGGTAGTGATTGCGGGATTGGGAGTGATAAATGCGAACGCAATTGTACCAAGGGGGAAGAACAATCCGGCCGGCCAAAGAATGTTGATTGGACCTTTGACACGAGAAAGCAAGACAACATTAACCAGTGAACCCGCCATGAAACCTCCTAGCGATACTAAAGCGTAGACCAGTCCAAGCCAAGCCTCCTTACCTGGATATTCGCCAATAAAAAACGCTGGAAAGTAAAACAGCGATATGCCGGCAGCCATCCATACCAACATTCTAATGGCTAGCAATGGCCTGATCCCCGGCAAAAGAACTACCTTGACGGAAGCGAACATCTGGGCCGACAGAGTAGCTTCCTCTCCGGAAGGTGATCCCTCGAGCCGAGGAAGGGCTAACAGCACCAGAAAAGCGATTAGTCCAACGAATATCGCAAACGCTATTGTGGCCACCTGCCAACTAGTCGGTTCTGCAACCAGGCGCATTATCGGAGCAAGAACACCAGGTCCTCCGGAAAGAGCCGCCACCAGGAAACCCATCTTTTTGTTTCGCTCATCAGCCTCGGGCCAGGCCCGGCCCATCGCAGCATACGCACCTGCCATCGCAATGCCAGCAGCAAGACCCGCCACGACTCTGGCCGCAAACATTACAGCGAATGACATCCCCAAACCAGTAACGAAAGTGGAAACGGCGAGCACTGCTGCAGACCAGAACAGCGCCTTCCGCAACTGAATTCGAGATATGAACGGAATCAAAGCTAAAGCGGATACCAGCGCGCCAATGAATTGAGCAGTACCGAGCTGACCCGCAAGGCTAACGGACACGTCTAGGTCGGCTGACATCTCATTGATAAAGGGAGCCACGGTGCTGACATGCGCTGCTCCCAGTGGAATGACCAGCATGATTATGGGCAGCGTTAGCCAGTTGGTACCGGTTGGACGAACGATGTTCATTGCCAAAAAACCTACTAAACATTAGACGAGCGCTAAGACTTAACGCTAGCCATCAATTCAGGTTGTAGCGGTCTGCATCTCGGATCATCTTAGGGTTGAACGAACAACCGATGCCTCAGAGTATGCCTATAGTTTCACTCTCGCAGCCGCTACATACGCATCTCTATATTGATAAGTACTTCCCTTAGCTCACCGGATAAGACTTCGAACTGTACGGAAAGATTTGAGCTGGTATCGATGCTTTCCATGGCAAAGTCAGCGACGTACGTCCCTGGTTTCAAGACAAATATGTTCTGATAGAACCCGGGAGTAAGCGAGTAGGAAGCGTCATAACTCATCTGAAACACCTTCAGGGGTTCCCACCGACTGCCTCTGTGATTACGAGCTTCAGCGGTTTGAAGAAATACTCCGGAAAATCAACAGGAACGGTCCCTGGCTGAGGCATGGGACCAACATCTACCCGAATATCCAGCGGCTATTTGGACTTAAACCGCACGCAGCCAGCAAGAAGAGGGCTACGCAAAGGGCTATTAGAGTAGCTGCGCTGGGCATCATTCCCTTTTCATCCGTTTAACCAGCGCCCAGGCTCCAGGCAATACCAACGATGCTGCGTAGAGCTTCATCAGGTCACCGATGATGAATGGGTAAAGTCCGCCGATAAGGGTCTTGCCCCAATCACTGTCTCCCGCGATGTACTCGCCGATTGGCTGCGGCGCGCCAGCAGGAACCCAGTTACTGGCTATGAGGAAATACAACCACAGTAGACCAGGTATGTATATGACGGCGTTGCCAACCAGCATGGCCAGGGAACCCCATGATTTACGGTCCCACGACCTCTCGGCTAGAAGGCCAGTTAGATACGCGGCTAGTATGAATCCTACAATGTAACCGCCACTTGATATGGCCCATGGGAATCCAGCGTTACCCAGCCAAGGAAATATGAAGTGCAGCCCCCAGGTGCCGTCCATTGCCAGCGCGCTGGCGGGAGGCGCGAACACCGGTATGAAAGCCATTCCCATGAGCATGTAGATGATCAGAGAACCAGCTCCTCGTTTAGCGCCCAGGGCGCCGCCCGCCACCAGCACAGCGAAGGTCTGACCTGTAATAGGGACGGTGGTCCAGGGCAGGTGCACCGCTATCTGCGCCGACAGGGCTACGAACCAAGCAAATCCCACCATCAGTGCAAAGTCTATCGCCAACTGCTGAACACGAGTCTGCGCCCATTCACTTGGAATCACCGCATCAATGAGGACGGGTGCTCGTGAGGTAATCTGCATTTTCTACTACGCTCCCTGGGAAATTTGCATGCAATAGTACCACGCTGCACGTCCACATTACCCTCAATACGATCAAACAAAAATTTCAATGCCTCAATACTAGTCCAAATGTATTATAATTGCTTATACAACTAATCTATTTCCCCAATGCTTTCAAGTATTCAAAGGGGTGATCGATGGCTGCAGTTTATGTAGATGATGTAACAGTGCTTCCCCGCATTCTCGTGCTGCCGGACAAGGGCGCAAGGGAAAGGCCAGTCCAAAAGATCATCAGCGCTCCCAAGTTTCTTGAGGGCGAAGACTTCGAGATACGACGAACCTTCTCGGAGATAGACCTGACTCTGGTCGCTCCCTTCCTTCTGCTCGACCATCTGGGAGAGGCGTAGTACTCGCCAGGAGAGGCCAAAAGCACTCCCGACCATCGCCATCGTGGTTTCGAGACCGTCACGTACATGATGGACGGCGAATTGGAACACCGCGACTCAAATAGCGGCGGAAGTGGGCATCGTTCATTCGGAGATACCCACAGAGATCCTATTTAGAACTGTATCCCGCAACGTTAAGAAACAAATTCCCAGATCGCGACCCGTTATACCAGCCACTAAAACCGAAGAGCGCCTAGAATGTGGAGCCAATGAGGCTACATGCGATGGCGGCGCTCCAAGCTAATAAATGTGCCGGCGTATGCTCCGATAGCCAAGCTCACCAGACCTACAGCCTAGGTGATACGGCCATTAAGCTTTGGGTATTTTAGGTAGTAAGCCTGTTTTACAATTACAATCCTCGATTCACTTCCATGTCACTTCATCAACCAGGAATGAATGTCAGTCTTGTGGCTAACTCAAGGAGCCGTGCCAATGCCAGGCGATTTGTACCATCAGAGTCCCAAGTGAGTCTCGGCTGTATTTTACTTGTCGCCTAGCCTCGCCTGCTCATTCTCCAACGACGGTCCTCTACGCGGGGGGCCTGGCGAGTCGGCACGTTCATGCAGCGAGTGCGCAGGTCTATTGC
>CAJWRP010000135.1 GCA_913046025.1 uncultured Chloroflexota bacterium | reverse complement strand
GAGCCGGGGCCCCGGGAGGAAGACGTATATGGCCGAAACCTGTTCTACCTGTACACCGAATCCGGTGAGAGCATAGACGAGATACTGGTTAGGGAAGGCCTGGGGGTCGCATGGACCAAGGATGGACAGCATCGCGACATAATTGTCGAGGTTGAGCGCCAGGCCAAATCCGCTGGCACCGGCTGCCTCTGGTAGTCTCGCCGCATTACTAGTGCCAACAAAGAGGAGAATGATCAGATGACTTCCGACCACGAAAGCTTCATGCGCATCGCCTTGGAAGAGGCGCATAAAGGCAAAGCTGAGGGTAATCTAGCTGTTGGCTCTATCATTGTCCGCAACGGCGAAGTGATAGCCACTGGCCGCAATCTTGCCACCACAGATCAGGATCCCACGGCACACGCAGAGACGGTAGCCATTCGCAACGTGGCATCTTCCACGGGTCTGGCCGAATTTCCTGGATGCACCTTGTACACGACCTTTGAGCCGTGCCCTATGTGCACTGGCGCTATTATGACCTGCAACTTTGATGCCGTAGTAATGGGTGGCCGCCCTACACCAGCAAACACGCGTTGGGCAGACTACACAATAGAAAAGCTTGTGGAATTGGCTGGCTGGAAAGACCGACTAGAAGTAATCACCGGCGTCCTGGTTCAGGAGTGCGTGGACGTAAGATAAGTCATCGCTTCCTCCCGTCAGTCCCGGCAAAGACCTTTAGAGGTGGTCCCATTGACGATCAGTCGTGGCCCTACCAATGCGCTAGGAGGCCAGCACAAGACCAAGACCCTTGTTGCCTCTTGTTGCCTGCTTTCATCACGACCCCATTGTTTAACTCGGCGCGCGTCATCCAGTCCTGCACCAGAGTAGTTAAGTCAAAGCAGCATCACCTGTCCAGACCGCTCAGGGAACTATGCTTGTTTGTGGGCGTAGACCACTATAACAGGGTCCGTGTAGGCGTCTGAGTTTGGACTGGCGTCCAAAGCTTTAGGAGATGACCAGCCGCCGGAACGCTCAAAGTATGAGCCGACGAGCTCGGCCCGCTGCTGATCGTTTAGCTTCTGCCAAACGGCCACAGCTTTGGTGGGAAACATACGGTTGGAATATATAACATGAAAAGCTGCGTCCGGCCTTAACACACGCCTGACCTCACGAAAGATCTCCAGAGGCCTGGTCATATATTGGATGGAGACGGTGACCAGGGCGGCATCAAACCGATCATCCTCGAAGGGTAAGCGAGGTTCCACGTTAATGTTCTGGACCACCCGCTCGTCCAACTGGTAGTTCTCATCCAACTCGATGCTATTTAGCCCAAGACCCACCAAAGCCACTTTGTTAAAACCCTCTGGCAGGTGAGATTTCCAGCTGCTCATCAGGTCCAGGATGGTGGCGTTCTCCGGCAGGGCTTCCTGCAAATAGTCAGCAACAGCCTTCAGTGCGGACTCATCAATATGCACCAACAGGCGCGGTTCAACGTAAAACAGCCCATCGTCGTCCTCGTCCTGCCGCCTGAAGAACTCCGGCGGGTACACCTCTTCTGTGGAAGGCAACTGCCCCTGGCTCAATTCCTGACCTCACCGCCCACGGGATCGGGGTTTCTCCTACACCCGTGACCATATTAGCTGGGGAGTTTATCAATGGCCGGTAGTGTGGTCAATTAGTGCAATCGGCGCACCACCGCTATAATGAACCCGATATGTGTGGAAGATATACGCTAACAACAGACATCCGAGAGTTGGAAGACCGGTTCCACTTCGTTGCTGAAGGCCTCGATTTGATACCTAGTTACAACACGGCTCCTCGACAGCCGGTACTGACGGTAGTAAGAGAAAACGGCAATGTTGGCCGGATAATGAAATGGGGTCTTATCCCATCATGGGCCAGGGACCCATCCGTTGCCAACAAAATGATCAACGCTCGATCTGAGACCGTTGCCGAGAAGCCCAGCTTCCGTGCCGCCTTGGCGAAGCGACGCTGCCTGATACCTGCGGACGGCTTCTACGAGTGGCAAAAGACGGCGTCCGGCAAAAGACCGATGCACATCACACTGGCATCGGGAAAGCTTTTTGCCTTCGCCGGCCTGTGGGAGACCTGGAACACGCCTGGCGGTGACACAGTACAAACGTGCACAATCCTGACCACCTCCGCCAACGAGTCTCTCGCCCCCATTCACAACCGAATGCCCGTGATACTGTCGCGAGAGGCCGAGGACATCTGGCTCGACCACACAGTCCAGGACAAGTCACTGCTCAAGAGTCTGTTCGTGCCATACGATCCATCGGAAACGGTGGCATACGAGGTCTCCACCCTGGTGAACTCGGCTGCCAACAACGTCCCCGAAGCAATCAGCCCGATTGCCTAGCCTCTTCCCTGCAACGCTGGCATTTCCTTTCAATATATACAGGGGCTGGTTGATAGTTTGGGTAAACTTCATGGCGGCCGTGACAATCGGCTCCAGCCAGTACATTTTCGGACTCTACTTTGAGCCGCTGGGAGACGCATTCGGTTGGAATCGACGTAGATCAGCGCGCCGCTGTCCTTCTCCACGGGAGGCCCATGCGAAAAAACATTCACGTTCCAGAGTCAGATACATTTCTTCTCGAAGTGCTGCACTTTCTGAAATGCATACAAATCGTACAGGAGCCAACCAGCAGCGGTCGCTTACAGCAGCGCTCTTTAGAATTAGTGATGGCTGCGTATAGGTCAATGGAGACCGGTATGCCCGTGGATATAGGCTACATCGCCGTCCGTGAATGAAATAGGATTGACACCATAATTTCAGCACTGCTACACTCGCTCCGCCCTTAAATTCAGTATCAGGTATAAACATTATGGCGGGAGAACAGCGAGCATTTCAGGACGCGATGCCAGGCAACCACTGCTGGGGATGTGGTGCGGGAAATGACGACGGATTCCAGATAAAAAGCTACTGGGATGGCGACGAGTCCGTCTGTCGGTTTCAGCCTCAGGCACACCACGCAGCTTGGCCTACCCATGTCCTGAATGGTGGTGTTATTAGTACGATCATCGACTGCCACGCCATCTGTACTGCCATCGCTGCTGCGTACCGGGCAGAAGGCCGAGAAGTCGGAGAAGGCGATCTAATCGTGTACGCCACCGCATCTCTAAACGTTTCATTTAAGTTGCCTACACCAATCGGTCAGCCCGTGGACTTGAGGGCCGTGGTCACTGAAAAAACCGACCGCAGGATTAATATTAGCTGCACGTTATCTTCAGACGATCAGGTCTGCGCTACAGCAGACGTGGTTACTATACGAGTACCGCCCGCCTGGCTAGAAACATCCTCCGAAGGCTCAGACTAGGCCTGTGGTTGCGAGCAACTGGGACCTGCCAGATGATCCATGGGTGGATGAGGCCGACACAGCGCTAAACTTCATTGAAGATCATGACGCCATAGGCCTGATATTGAACAGGTTTAACGGACAGTACTTACCTGCATTACGAAAGGCCAGAAACGCAGAACAGGTCTGGCGCGCATGGAACGCCTTTCACCACTACCTGACCACCAGGGAGACTCGCCGAAAATTCTTCTCGCTGTCTCATGAAGATGCTGACAATGCGATTTCCCTTTTGACTTCAATACTGGACCTGCCCCCGTATGAGTTGCCCTGAGGCAGAACAGCTAGGACAGAAATCTATTATCAGCGGTAGGCTGTAGGACGCGGCTACGGTCAATAGTGTTATCTTCATTACTTTGCCCAGGCAAACTATGGCTATGAAACGCTATGCCGGATAACTCGCAGCCCCTGCCAGTATGCCCACAAAATCTATAGGCGCTGGCATAAATGCGAACACCAGTATCTCCAGATCAAATCATTTGCAAGCCATGAATTGAAAACGAGTGAACCAGCGTCTGCCAGTACCTATTCCATTAACTGTCTGACCCAGAAGATATCCCGTTATCTCTCCCAGCGTCGCTGTGGATGCAGGCCAATGTCGCACCGATGTAAGAGACGCGGCCGAAAGAGCTGTACTAACGTCAGTAGGAACAGGCGTTGCCCTATCGACAGGCAACGACGGCAAGGTTGGCGCAGTGTGATTCTGGATTAAAGCCCTGACAATACTCTTGAACGGAAAAGGAGTTGCAGAAGGGGCAGGAGTCCACTCCAAAGAAGGTAGTGTAGGACGCGCTGCCTCTAGGAGACTCGGGGGCTCCTTTTGAAATCCTAATCTGCACGCTGACAGCATCAAAGGCAAAGCCAGCTCCACAATATTGATCCAGCGATTTCGGCCAGTCATCAGCGCCTACCTACCGCCAGCGACAGCCACGCCCAAGCGTTCAACATACTGCTCTACAGGTAACCTTCAGCAGTTTCTTGCAAACTACATAGGGCGTACTAAACCGCAGACCATGACGAACGCACCTGAAGGCGCTAAAGATACGTTAAAGGTCGCTTCTCAGCAGCAGTTGGCTGCAGAGGGAACCTCCCGCGACGGAGTCATTCAATTCCGAGGCAAGACCCCACCGAAAATCCGTATACATAGTAACTGAGCTAGCTACGTGGCCTGAACCGCTAGGCAACGTAATGTCGTCAACTGAGTTTTCGAGATGTGCCTCCAATAGGTTCATCTTTAATACATAGGATTCCCGTTCCTGTGAACCCGTGCCCAGCGTTCTGCCCAGTTCAACGGACGTCCCCAGCTTCTGGACGGCGATTCGCTTTGCAGCTTCCATAACCCCTTCGCCTTCGCGGCAAGATGCGGCAGGCAGTCCCCACATGCCTGGAAATTCGTCATCGCTCTCAGGCCTTCGGACTAGAAGAACAAACGAATCTCCCGAACGCTTACGGACAGCTAGGGCGACGGACATATTGGTTGGTTTCGTCGAGATAGGTCACCTCCTTCGCTCTTGTAATCTCTGCAAACATAAGTGTCAAAGTCGACTACAAATGAACTGGACGATTCAAGAACCACTTACCAAAACATTAGAAAGTAACGTGGATGTTATAGCCGCGTTTCATCTGGTCAGATACAAAGTATAAGTGGTAGTGCACTTATATTCGGCGAAATCAAGGCACTAACAGTAGTATTAGAGCCAGATAATATACAAAACACAACAGAAGTAGGAGTCATCGATGAACATTCTCCAGCATATGCAGACGTACGGTCATAAGCAGATGGTGATGTGCAGCAACCCGTCAAGTGATTTAAAAGCATTCATAGCCATCCACGACTCTACGCTGGGGCCAGCATGTGGCGGAGTACGAATTTAGCCTCACGCTTCTGAATGCAATGCCACCATGGATGTGCTACGCCTCTCGCGTGCCAGACATACAAGTCAGTGGCGGCTGGCCTTGCTCTTGGCGGAGACAAAGGCTTGATCATTGCGGACTCACATACCGAAAAGAGCGAAGCCCTTCTTCGTGCCTTCGGAAGATCCGTGGAGTCTCCGGGAGGCCGATATTACACCACGGAAGACGTGGGAATAAAGTCGGAAACCTGATTCCCATCGCCAAGAGACCGAATACGTCCTGAGGCTGCCTCCAGGCATGGACGGCAGTGGCGACACATCACCTCTAACCGGCCTTGGAGTATACATGGGTATGAAGGTTGCGGCGGCATCAATATGGGAGTCAGACAATCTCAGTGGCAAGACTGTGACTATGCAGGGCTTCGGTAACGTGGAGCGACAGACCGCTTTGCACCTCTTGAGCGAAAACGTAAAGTTCGACGTAACGGATATCAACGAAGAGGCAATAGACCAAGCTCGCTCGGAAGGAGCCTCCATCGTGAGCCCGGACGAGATATACGACACAGAGCCAGACATATTTTCCTCCTGCGCTCTGAGGGCATTCTCAACGACGAGACCATACCTCGGCTCAGGGTGACGCTGGTGGCTGACGGTGACAATAACCAACTGCTTGAGGCCCCCACGGTGAGACTCTAAGGATATGAGGCATTGTGTACGCGCCGGACTACATCATCAACGCCGGCGGCTTAATACAGGTGGCGTGTGAAATCGACGGAGGAAATATCGCACAGTATGCCAGATCCAACACTGAAGAGATTTTCGACACGATCCAACGTGTATTAACCATTTCTCAAGAAAAGTATATTCCTACATCTGAGACCGTGGACAACCTCACAAGCAACGCATAGAGCAGGCAAGAGCCGAACATCAAGGCGACAATTTCAGGCAATCTCCAAGAGCATAGGCGCGATGTGCCTCCACGGACCACCGTTCCAAAGGTTGAGACGTCGCCCTGAAGTCGTTAACATACCTGCCACATTCCACGTTACAGGCAGGTTAAGATGGCGTTTGATGCCCGGACATTCTCGGTGAAGCGCGTCGCGGTTTTAGGCGCAGGAACTATGGGCGCACAGATCGCGGCCCAAGTGGCGGCTAGGGGTATCCCATGCGACCTGCTGGATATGCGTTCAGACGGTGAACGCATAAATCGCAT
>CAJWRP010000134.1 GCA_913046025.1 uncultured Chloroflexota bacterium | reverse complement strand
GTAGGCACACCGCAGTCGGTAATCCTTGAGCAGCTGGAGCGGTTCTCCAAAGAGATCATGCCCGCCTTCAAAGGAAAAGTCCAACAATCCGTCTCAGCCGACTAATGTTTTGAATAACTTCCAATTCCCCTCTATGCGAAGGAAGAGGGGCTAGAGACGAGGCAGCAATACATTCGACTTCACCCCTTGCCTATTTGCTAGGGGGTTCCAGAGGGATCTCCTCTGGCATGGGGCCTGGGGAATGTGCCCCCGGTAACCCAAATCCTTCCCGGGCGGGACGGTGGGAATAATAACTTCCCGCCAACCCAAAACCAAAGCAAGGAGTTATTTAAATTATGCCAAAAAGAAAAGGAACAGCCCTCATGATGGTGTGGGCCGACGTCCCTGCGGAACTAGAAGACGACTTCAACAAGTGGTACGTCGAAGAGCACATCACGGAGCGAATGGGCTGCCCCGGATTCCTCAACGCAGCGCGCTACGAGGTAGTCACGACCGGCCCCAAGCACCTGGCTATGTACGAGCTTGATAGCCTGGCTGCACTGGAGACTCCGGAGTATCAGAAGGTGCGCGCCAACCCCTCGGACTGGACCAAGCGCGTCTCGCCAGACGTCATAGGCACCACGTTCATTCGCAACACCTACGAGATGTTCTTGCCCGATAAGCTAACAGACGAGATGGCGGAACGAGGCATGGCCCCGGCCCTGCAGATCGGCCGCATCAACATCAAGCCCGAAGACGAAGACGGCTGGAACGACTGGTACAACAACGTCTACATCCCCAATTACGAGAAGGTGCCCGGCGTAATCAACGGCCGACGTTTCCTGGCTGCCGAAGGTGAGCCCAAGTACCTTACCGTTTACGACTTCGAGAACGAGAACGTCTCCAAGACCCCGGAGTGGGACCACCAGCGCACCATCAACCCCGCTAATGAGCACTGGCAAAAGACCATGCTCCACCTACCTGACTCACCTGGCATATGGAGAAAGACCTTCGAACTTTAGAAAGAGGCAATGACTTCGATTTGCCTGGATACTGGGGAGCAGAAATACATGACCTCCACTATCGAACCTATGCAGCGAGTTGCTCTGGACTCAGGGCAACTTATGGCCGATCACCCTCCTGAGCTTGAAGACGCCAACAAGAGGCTCGTTTTCAATATTGCGCATCCACATGGAAGCAGACTGTCTGGCCAAATTGGCTTCACCAGATGGGGAGCAATGGATTTACCGAGCAACTTCAGTCTGATTGACGTTCTGGAAACAACAGAAGGCAGGGCTGATATATACGACTATCAGCCCGTTTCTGATTACCCTTCCGCCACCGAATGGCATGTGAATTTCGCAGACCCCGAACTCTTCTTCGGTTACGGTACCGGTCTATTCGCTCAGGCCGAAATGCAGGTGGCAGAGCATACCGTATTGGGCTCTCTAAGAGAGTATTCGAAAGCCAGAGGGTATCCCTCGGCTACGGTAGAAGATCGAAACCCAACCCCGATTCTCGTGTCAGGTGCGTCTAGGTCGTGCCAAATAAGGACAGAGGTCAATGTCCAGTTAAACAGGCCTTATGGTCTATATGGAAACCAATTTTCATTTGAGTCTGAAGAAACGGCAAGGCTGGCCACAGACAAGATCGAACCACCGACCAAAAGTAACATCATAGCGATGGCTGCCCCCGGCTACGGGTGGGCCGAATACACAACTTCCCAAGTGTCTACCACACTCACCACCGCCTACACGGGATTTAAGGCTGCAGAGTTGGAGTCTGCACGTCTTCAGGGAGAAGATACGCTGTGGTAGTTCATACGGGTTATTGGGGATGTGGCGCCTTTGGTGGCAACCGCGAACTGATGGCCATGTTGCAGATGCTAGCCGCGGAAATTGCAGGGCTAACCCGGCGGGTCTTCCACACCGTTAACGAGTCCGGCCTGGTTACCCTGAACGAAACGAAGAACAGAATCGCAGCTACGGGTCTCGATGACATTACGAACTCCGAAGATCTCATTGGCAATATTGTTGACATGCGCTTTCAATGGGGATGCAGCAATGGCACCTAATACACAGCCGCAACCGCTCCTAACCACCGTTGTCGGCAGCTACCCACAACCCGACTGGCTAATTGATCGCGAAGGCCTAATGAAAGAGACAGTGCCACGAGTTCGAGTGTCAGACCTTTGGCGCGTCTCGGCGGAGTTTCTTCGGCAGGCCCAAGACGACGCAACTCTGCTGGCCATCCGAGACCTGGAGCGCGCTGGTATCGACATCATCACGGACGGCGAGGTACGCCGGGAGAGCTACTCCAACCGCTTCGCGACTGCCCTAGAGGGTCTGGACCTCGAACGGCCAGGGCAAGTCATCAGGCCAAACGGAAATCCACTTGCCGTACCCAGGGTAGTCGGCCCTATTCGCAGGACTCGCCCCGTACAGGTGGAGGACGTTCGCTTTCTCCGACGCAACACCGACCGCCGCATTAAAGTCACGGTTCCGGGCCCGTTTACTTTGGCGCAACAAGCACAAAACGAGTATTACCCTGACCGCGAAAGCCTGGCCATGGACTACGCAGCCTGCGTCAACCAGGAAGTCTTGGATCTGTTCACCGCCGGTGCCGACATAGTGCAGCTAGACGAACCATGGCTGCGCAACAACGTCGAAGACGCACGCCAGTTCGCTGTGCCCGTTATCAACAAGGCTCTGGAAGGTGCTACCGGAACCACCGCACTACACCTCTGCTTCGGATATGCGGCGGTCGTCAGCGGAAAGCCAGGCGCATACTCCTTTCTGCCGGAGCTTGCTGAGGCGAACATGGACCAGATCTCTATTGAGGCCGCTCAACCCAAATTAGACTTATCGGTTTTACAAAAGCTATCCAATAAGATCATCATATTGGGCGTGTTGGACCTTGGCGACATGAACGTAGAAACGCCTGAACAATTAGCTGCAAGAATTCGAAAAGCCCTGGAATATGTTGGACCCGAACAACTGATTGTCGCGCCGGACTGCGGCATGAAGTACCTAACTCGCGATGTGGCTTACAGTAAACTAAGCGCCATGACTGCCGCCGTCGCCACTGTGCGAGAAGAACTTTCGTAGCTAAATTCACACCAAATTGCCTGCCTGCCCTGCCACCCTTATCATGTGGTCGTAAACCCTAGATACGCACTGGAGGTGCCATCGTGTCAGATCTCACCCTAAAAACAGCAATCGGCAACTACGGCCAAACAATAGGCCTCAAAGACGGCTCCGTAAAATCAGAGAGATTCGACCTTGAGCACTTTGAGATAACACCAGTCCCGATGATCTTTCGCAGGATGGTGCGTGACCTGGAGTTTGATGTCTCCGAGATGGCCCTCTCCACCTATCTCTGTGCCAGACATTATGGCAAGTCCTTTACCGCCCTTCCCGTCTTCCTAACCCGCGCCTTCTACCACGGTGGTATTGCCGTCAGAAACGATCCCAGCATCCAGTCAGCGGGCGATCTGACAGGCAAGCGAATCGGAGTACGCAGTTATACGCTCACACCTGGCGTCTGGACTCGGGGCATTCTCAAAACCCAGTACGGACTAGATCTAGATTCAGTTACTTGGGTGCTGTCCGGTGACGAGCATGTCGAAGAGTACGTCTACCCACCAAACGTCATATCCTCAGAAAGGAATGATGTGACCGAGATGCTTCTGGCAGGAGAGGTCGAAGCCGCCATCGGGGTTGGGCCGATCGATTCTCCTCAAGTCCGATCCCTGTTTCCCGAAGCCGATGAGGCAGACAAGGCCTGGCACACTAGCACAGGAATCTTCCCTATTAGCCATCTGTTAGTAGTAAGGGACGACCTGCTGTCCGAAAAGCCATGGCTAGCCGAGGACATCTTCTTCCTGTTCGCAGAAGCCAAGAAACCTTACATAGATGGAATGGGCACCCAAGATGCAACGATACCCCAAGACAGGGCCCAGCAAAAGATGCGTGAAATCGTGGGCGGTGACCCGATCCCCTATGACTTCGAAAGCACCTACAGGACGCTGGAATCGTTCATTGAGTTCAACGTCGACCAGGGGATAATACCAGCGCCCATGAGGCCCGAAGAACTGTTCCCGGAACAGACTCTTAGTCTGAAGGGCTAAACACAGGACGCTCAACAGGTAGCGGAAACCCAACCACAGAAATCGAGAGAGGCTTAACTATGACTACAGCCAACCATCAGACCTACGTGTACGTCGGCTTAGGCGGTGAAGGCGACAACCTGGCCCAGGGAGGCATGATGCGCATGAACGGCGGCGACTGGCAGAGTATTGCCAATGGCCTCCCGGACAACCCCCAGGTTCGTGCACTAGCCATTCACCCCAGCAACTCGGCCACAGTGTACGCCGGTACCCAGTCTGGCGTTTATCGCAGCGACGATCGCGGCGAGAACTGGCATGCCTTGAATGCTCCCAAGCAGGACGTCTGGTCATTGGCATTTCACCCCAGCAATCCAGACATCATTTTTGCTGGATACGAACCCTGTTCCATATACACGTCCTATGACGGCGGCGAAAGCTGGAAGCAGGCGGACACAAGTCGAATCCATTATCCCAACGTGACCACCTACATGCCGCCACTGGCCAAACGAGTGATTGGCATAGCAGTGGACCCCTCGGACCCGAACGACGTTTACGCGTCCATCGAAGTTGGCGGGTTGCTGGCCAGTCGCGATGGCGGTGAAAGCTGGGACTCCATCACTGACGGCCTGTACAGAGATAATCACACCGTTGATCTGCACGGCGTGCAGGTAAGCTCTGCCGCACCAGGTACGGTGTTCATCATCGCGCAGGTGGCAATGTTCCGTAGTCCAGATAGGGGCAAGCACTGGGAACACATGCGTTTCGAAGAGATGTTTCCCGGCGGCTCCTACTGCCGAGGTCTGACCATCGCACCCGACGATCCCAAAACGATCTACCTGGCTGCAGGCGCTGGTGGTGGCGGAGCTCCCGCAGGCACCGAAGAAGCCGGAGCCGTCTACCGCACTCGCGATCTGGGTGATACCTGGGAAAAGCTGGACCTGGGTGACACTCCTCCTGGTCGGATGTTCCAGGTGGCAATAGATAAGACCGCACCAGACAGAATTTTTTGCACAACAAACTACGGCCATTTCTTCGCCAGCAGTAACGGTGGAGACAGTTGGGCATCAAGCCAAATTCCTGTGGAAATGTCCCGAAGCCTTCACGTCTATCCCATGGTCTGCGGCTAAATTGGACGCAAAGGCATACTTGCTTAGCTGGTTTGAGTTATCATTAGAATGTAAGAATTTCAAGGTTCGATAACTAATTACCGGGTTCGCAGGAGACATTACTTGACTACCACCCCGTTACAGCGTGCTACATCCGACGTATCGGAAGAAGATTTGCAGCTAATGGCACTGGCTCAGGCCGACCTGCCTTCAGAGTTCGAGAGCTATAAGATAGGTCGCGAAGGTCCCCTCACAAACAAGATGATGGCTGACCAGGGGTTTCCTGGCAGCAACGCTAAGCGATACCAGGAGATCGGACGCATCAACGGATTTATGCGAGAATTTGCTGGCAAATCCGATGCAAAAGATGGCGCTAACGTTATGGTCGCCACAGTTGTGCACCTCTTTGATTCATCGAAATCCGTGCACACGTGGATGCACGAGAACAACGTGAATGCGGCGGAGGAGCCGGCGCGTGAGGTGTACCTCACCGACCTACGCGAGCTGAAAGAGGGTGAGGACTGCAAGGCGGAATCGGTGTGGCCTGTGGAGGTGCCACCGTCGCGAGCCGAGCGCCGGCGGGCGAACCGGTAATTAGTCTGGGAATACACCAAAACGGGGAGCTTCCATGCGGTCGCAGGCGGAGATCAAGTTCTGGGCGACGATGGGGGACGGCGCGACCCGGCGGCGATGATTGAGCGATTCAGCGTGTTGCACCACGCGCAGGCTGTGCACGAGTTCCCGGAGGAGCAGGGGCTGTGCCCGGCGGTGAATGCGGTCGAGGCTGGGCGAGCGGATGTGCTCATTGAGGCGCACGGGACGATCGATCCGCTACGGAATGGGCCGCTGGCGGCGCTTGGCGGGCAGCACTCGTGCCTTTTCGCGTACGGCGAGACCGGCTCAGGCAAGACCTTCTCGATGCTGGGCGCAGAGGGCGGCCGCTGCCCGAGCAAGCTGGACGGCATCGTGCCGCAGCTCTGCGCCGAGCTCTTCCGTCGCTTCGCCAGCCAGACGCGCCAGGGCGAGCGTGAGTACCAGATCCATGCCACTTACGTCGAGATCTTCGCGCACCGAGTCTACGACCTACTCGCGGCCGACGTCAAGGGTGTGCCCGCGGGCGGCCGTGCGCTGCCCGAGCTATCACTGCGCGAGTCGAGCGACGGTGACTTCATCGTCGTCGGCGCCGCCACCGAGCGCATCCACTCTGCGGCCGGCCTCACGACACTCGTGGAGAAGGTAACCCTCTCCACTCACCACTCACCACTCACCACTCACCACT
>CAJWRP010000133.1 GCA_913046025.1 uncultured Chloroflexota bacterium | reverse complement strand
CTCTCGCCCACGCAAACGATGGGACGCAAGCCATGTTCCAGTGCCGCTTTAACTTTTCGGTTCACCAGGTCATCCGTCTCGCCAAATAGCTGGCGACGCTCCGAATGCCCCAGGATCACGTACTGGCATAGGCCTTGCAACATCGATGGCGCAATTTCGCCTGTGAAGGCCCCGCTGGCTTCGTAATGCATGTTTTGTGCGCCTACGGCAACGCTGGTGTCCTTCAACAGGTCAGCCACCGTCGATAGAGACAGGTATGGCGGACAGACGACTCTCTCCACGGCGGAATGGCCGTCGAGAGGTGCTGCCATGGCGGAAACCAGTTCAGCCGCTTCCTGAATAGAGGTGTTCATTTTCCAGTTGCCTGCAATTATACATATGGGCATATTATCGTTGCCTTTATTTTTGTTCGTCATTAGGCCAAATCAGTAATATTGTTAAATATGAAATGCATACGTTGATTTGTACATATGTAAATCTCGCTACTTATCACAGAACTACAGTACTCTTGCCAAAATCTATCTACGGACCGTACTTCACCAGCTTGCCAGCATGGGCCATCGCCAACAACATAAGCTCTGTCGCAGGTATCCTGCCAAGCGAACCCGCGGAGCAGGCCCTCTCGTGAAAGGCTGGCGCGCCATCGCCCTTCGTCAGCGCCGAGTTAATCATCATAGGAACCGAGTGCCAGCTGTGGGCCGCCATGATCGCAGGGGTAGCGTGATCGCCCGCCACCACCAGCACGTCAGGATTAAGGACGCGCAGTCTGGGTATCTTGGCGTCCAGTTCCTCAAGGCATTTCACCTTGGCATCGAAGTCTCCATCCTCACCGGCAGCGTCGGCAGGCTTGTAGTGCAGGAAGAAGAAGTCGTGCTTGTCGAAGTTCTTCTCTAAGGTGCCCAACTCGTCATCGAAGGTCCCGCCGGTGGGTATGACGTTCATGCCTACCAGTTTCGCCAGGCCTCTATACATTGGATAGGCGGCGACGGCACCAGGATTAAGCCTGTAACTATCGCCAAAATCAGGCAGGTGCGGCAGCTTCGAGAAGCCACGCAGCAGGACCATATTCGCCTTATCCCTGCCGCCCAAAATCTTTTGTGCAGCAGCGGCAAATGCCTTCACAACCTCTGCGGCCTTGCCAGACCCTTCGTTGAGCGCCCGGGGCTCCAGCGGTGCCTCACCTGTAACCTGAGGATCGGTCTCGCTTATGCCATCGTCCAGTCCATCACCCCGAATAACCAGCACAAACCGGTAGTCCTGCACAGGGTAAACAGACAGGCTAACACCAGGCACCTCAATCTGGTCCAACAACTCCACCAGAGGTCCGCTCTCGGCACTGGGAATGCGCCCGGCACGCCGATCAACCAGCAGGCCATCGGAGTCCACAGTGCAGAAGTTGCCCCGAGACGCCACGTCTCCAGGCCCTAGCTCCACGTCTATACCCAGGACTTCCAAGACACCTCGGCCCATGAGGTATTTCACCGGATCGTAGCCAAACAGGGCCATGTGCCCAGGACCGCTGCCAGGTGTGATACCCGTCATGACCGGTGTGGTGAGTCCGCACGAACTCTCGCCAGCCAGCGCATCCAAATTAGGCAGTGCCGCCGTTTCCAGCTCGGACTTGCCCGTATCCGGATGCGGTGCGCCTCCCAGTCCATCCGCAACCAGCAGGACTATTTTGGAGGGCGTTGATCGGCAAATGTCCGATAGGAAAGGTAAATCAATCATCTAGTTAAAGGGCCTCCGTAGAATCGGCGTCCAGCAATGCTGCTACGCCAGGAAGTTCTCGTCCTTCCATGAACTCCAGCGACGCGCCACCGCCTGTTGATACGTGGGTCATTTTCTCTGACAAGCCCAGGCTATCCACCACTTCGGCCGTCGAGCCTCCACCCATCACCGTCGTGGCATAGTCCATACTTGCGAGAATATTGGCAATCTTGACTGTCCCTTGCGCAAAGGCCTGCCACTCAAACACGCCCATAGGGCCGTTCCAGATGACGGTTCCGCAGGGGCGCAATGCCTCCGCGAAGGTCTTTACCGTGTCGGGCCCGATGTCTAAAACACGCCAGCCATCAGGAATGTCCGACGTAGCCACGGTCCTGACTTCTCCGTCTTCAGCGAACCTGTCCGCGATCACAACATCCGTTGGAAGCAGCAGCCTGGGATTTCCCGACTGGCAGCGGGCTATCAGATCGCTGGCGAACCCGACGCGCTCTTCTTCTATCAAGGAGTCGCCCATCTCGTGGCCTTGCGCTTTTAGAAACGTAGCCGCCATGCCGCCGCCTATGATGATAAGGTCAGCCTTATCCACCAGCCGCTCCAGGACAGCAATCTTGTCGGAAACTTTGGCTCCACCCATTATTGCCACCAGTGGCCGTTGGGGATCGTCCAAAGCAGTGCCCAGCATCTCCAACTCTTTGGCCATCAGGAAGCCAGAAACCGACGGAAGGTACTCAGTTACTCCATGAGTGGATGCGTGGGCTCTATGGGCAGTACCGAAGGCGTCGTTGACGAAGACGTCAGCTAGGGAGGCCAGGCTCATGGCAAAATCAGGGTCGTTATTCTCTTCGCCTGCATGAAACCGCAGATTCTCCAGCACCAGCACACCACGGGCAGGCAAAGCTGCCACGGCGGAATCCACCTCTGGGCCTATGCAGTCTGCGGCCTGACCTACGGGCCTCCCAAGAAGTTCAGAAAGCCTCCTGGATACCGGCGTCAGCCTCATGTCCTCCACCACCTGTCCCTTAGGACGACCCAGATGGGAACAGATAATCAGCTTGCAGTCGCGTTCCAACAGATATTCCAGAGTGGGCAGCGATGCCTTGATACGACCGTCGTCGGAAATGTCAGAAGTCCCTGGATGGAAGGGCACGTTATAGTCCACCCTTACCAGTACTATCTTGCCGTGGACATCCAAATTTCGAACAGACTTTTTTTCTTTCAAGCTATATACCCAGCAGTTGCTTTACCAGAGCCTCAATAGAAGATCGGCCTTCCGCAGATATTTCCGGCCTGTCCAGCGCCGAGATTCCATCCGCAAATCGCTGCGAAACGATGTCGCTGCATGCCTCTTTCACTCCCAGAGATTCAACGACTTCCTGGACCTTTACTACGTCGTCAGCATCCAGAACCCGCTTGTAGTAGACCTCTCCCAGACGCCGCTTGTCTCCAACAGAGGCTTTCTCCAGCGCGAAAACGATAGGCAGTAACTTCTTCTTATTCATTACTTCTGGACTGGGTGAGGCCGCCCAAAACTCGTTTACGTCAGCCTGTACCTGTAGAGCAACCCCTAAATTGGTGCCGCACTCTTGAAAAGCTTCCAGTGAATCGTCGTTTCCCGCCCCTATAAGAGAGCCCAGTTTCAGCGCGCCAGCCAGCAAAGAGCCGTTCTTTTTCGCGGCCATTCTGAGGTAGGCATCTAGGGTAAGCTCCAAACGCTCCTGCGCCTCCATGTCCATGAACCGCCCCTCACATGTGGATAGACTGGCCTCGTCCATTAGTCGCACCGCGCGGAACGTGACGTCAGCAGGGACACCGTGCTCCAGTAGCCGAAACAGGGCCAACCGGGCCAGGGCGTGCATACCATCACCTGCGTTGATGGCCTGTGCCGGTCCCCACACCCACCAGAGAGCGTCACGGTTCGCTCGCATAGGAACGCCGCTC
Organism: uncultured Chloroflexota bacterium; assembly: GCA_913046025.1. The sequence continues at coordinate 2,816 of CAJWRP010000133.1, read as the reverse complement.
TGGACGTCGTCATGTATTTCGGTGAAATTGTTAACCAGCTCCACAGAGGCCGCCCCAGGAATGGCAGTCGCAAGGTTGCCACCCACCGCATTGCAGGCCAGAAGGCAGAGCGCCCCCAGGCTATGCTCTTTTGGCAAAGGTGGGTCGGCATGACCTGGTGCATCAGTCCAGCCCATGTGGTAGGACATCATGCCGTAAAGAGGCACGTCCCGAGCCTTAATGATGTTCTGCAACTCCGCATCAACCATTGCAGATAGAGACTGTGTATTTAGCGATAAAGTCAACTGACAGGTCCCGTTTCTCTCGAAAGTTTTTCTCCAAGGATTTCTTCGATCTCTTCTGAACTCACAGCGCCCTGCCTTAGCAACACCGGCACTCCGCCGGACAGGTCCAGAACCGTCGACGCGACACCACCAGTAATCTCGCCAGCGTCGATAACCAGCTCCAGCTCGTCGCCGAAGGTTTCCCTCACGGCATCTGCGGCAGTCAGTCCCGGCTGGCCACTTCGGTTTGCGCTGGTCCCGGTTATAGGAGCGCCAAGGCCTCTCACTAACTGCCGAGGCACCGAGTGATTCGGCACGCGCACCGCCACGGTGTCACCACCCGCCGATATGATATCGGGAATGGCAGCCGATTTTTTTAGCACCAGCGTCAGGGCGCCCGGCCAAAACCTATCGGCAAGGTCGAACGCAGCATCTGGGGTCTCTTTCACGCAACTCTCAAGGTCGCTGGTATCCGCCAGCAAAACAGGAATAGGCATATTGGCAGGCCTTCCCTTTAGATCAAACAATTTTTGCACAGCGTCCAGGTCAAAAACGCAGGCCGCCAGCCCGTAAAGAGTGTCCGTTGGGATGCCCACTACTCCGCCCCGTTTTAGCGTATCTACTGCGGCGACAATTTGGCTTTGCATGGCTTCGTTGTGCGTGAAAATAGGCGGTAAATTCCCGTTTTTTACTTGAAATAGTATATCATAGATGATAGCGTAAATCTGGTCTGTTTTTCGGCGATTTAGTGGCCCCTGAGAGCCAGAATCATCCCTGTTTCCACACTTTCACAAAATCTCCCTTGAGTTTGTTTTTCAGGAATATTCGACAACAATATGACACCAAATTCAGAAGCCTCAACCGGCGGCGGCAAATTACAGGACATCTCGTCCAGAGTCCAGAGAGAGTCCATAGTTGTAATCGACTTTGGCTCGCAATACAGCATGCTAATCGCCAGGCGCGTTCGCGAGAGCAAGGTCTACTGCGAGATCGTCTCACACAGAGCCACATGGGAATCGATTGAGCAGCTGAACCCCAAGGGCGTAATACTGTCCGGCGGGCCAGCCAGCGTGTACGACGACAACGCCCCTCTGGCACCCGACTGGGTGTTCCAGAACGGCCTACCAGTGCTTGGCATCTGTTACGGCATGCAGGTCATGGCGCACCAGCTTGGCGGCACAGTAGCCCCGTCCTCCAAAAAAGAGTACGGCCATGCCGAGATGCAGCAAAGCGCCCTTGACCAGCGTATTTTCCAGGGCCTACCGTCATCGATGCAGGTGTGGATGAGTCACGGTGACCAGATAACGGAGCCGCCTCCGGGATTCACCTCACTGGCCAGTTCCGAAAACTCTCCCATAGTTGTGATGGGCAATGACAAGGGCATGCTGGGCATACAGTTCCACCCAGAGGTTGCTCACACTCCCCAGGGCAAGGAGATTCTTGAGAATTTCCTATACGGCGTATGCGGCTGCCAACCTGTGTGGACACCGGGTAATTTCGTCAGCGACAGCATCAACGGCATACAAGAGCAGGTGGGGACGAGCAAGGCCATATGCGCCCTGTCAGGCGGCGTTGACTCTGCAGTGGCAGCGTCGCTGGTACACAAAGCCATCGGCGATCAGCTCACATGCATTTTCGTAAACAACGGACTCATGCGTAAGGGCGAGATTCAGCAGGTGCGCGACACCTTCCAGAACCATTTCAAGACTAATCTCGTTTACGCAGACGCCACAGAAATGTTCCTTGGCGCGCTGAGAGGCATTACAGACCCCGAGCAGAAGCGAAAGATCATCGGAGCCGAGTTCATACGTGTCTTCGACGAAGAAGCCACCCGCATCGGCACTGTGGATTTCCTAACTCAGGGCACGCTCTACCCAGACGTCATCGAGAGCGAAACGCAGGGCGACGACATCTCGGCCAAGATTAAGACCCACCATAATGTGGGCGGCCTTCCAGAGCACATGAAGCTCAATCTCGTGGAGCCATTACGTTACCTGTTCAAAGACGAGGTCCGTGAGGTCGGGCTGGAGTTAGGCCTGCCAGAGGACATCGTCTATAGGCAGCCCTTCCCTGGTCCGGGGCTGGCCATACGAATTATCGGAGAGGTCACACACGACAAGCTGGAGATCTTGCGCGAGGCAGACGCCATCGTGCTGGAGGAGATCAGCGCCAGCGGTCTCTTCCGAGACACGTGGCAGAGCTTTGCAGTGCTCACGGGAACACGCAGCGTAGGTGTCTCAGGTGATTTCAGGACGTACGGCCACGTCATTGCAATTCGCGCCGTGAACAGCGACGACGCTATGACGGCAGATTGGGCAAAGCTGCCCTACGACGTTCTCGGCAGGATATCTAATCGCATAGCCAACGAGGTCCCCGACGTGAACCGGGTTGTGTACGACATAACCAGCAAGCCTCCCGGAACCATCGAATGGGAATAATTTTCGGGCCTTTCAACTAAGAAAATGGCAGATGATATGACCCAAATTTCACGGGAAGAATTTCTAGAATCGGTCACTCGCATCGCCGGTAGTGTGTACGACCTTCACAGCAGAT
>CAJWRP010000132.1 GCA_913046025.1 uncultured Chloroflexota bacterium | reverse complement strand
GCAGTGTGTCCTCTTCTTCATAATTCTCCATACGGGCCGGCTCATGCGGCAGCCCGATGATGATCGGTTCCTCTGTTGCGACATATTTGCCGCGATATTGAAATTCCATCATTTATCCTCCTAGAACATCTGATACCCGGCTTTGCGCAAGTAGCGGATCGTCATCCCGGCAAGGATCGTCCCGACGAGTCCGCTCCCGAGCATCATCATATCCGCCGGATGCAGATTCACAAGCCTCTCCCCAAGGGTGCTGAAGGCTTCAGATGTATTTGTAAAATATTCCGCTGATGAGATGCCATCCACGATGAGCAGGACGATGAAGGGGTATACGCCCACCATCAGCCATGTCATCTTCAGGATCATATTCAGTATGAAGCTGATCCCATAGAACAGGACGAAGAACAGCAGCATGGATATTGCAAGTTGTATTATTGACATTATTGGTTACCCTCCACATGAAAAAAGGCACGGGCATTAAAGCAATACCCATGCCTGTCATATCAGTTGTATCAGAACATCTTTCCTTTTGAATAGGCGAGCAGTGGGCCACCGATTTTGAATATTGCCCTCGAATCGATGACACGCTTCATGAATGCCGCCTTCTTGCCTTTGATCTCACCATCTTCTATCAGACTGGATATGGCACCGCCTAATGCAGTATCCACCGCCCTAGTCGTCCCGTCTTGAGACGCTACGCCTTCAAACAGGCTGACTATAATTGCACCAGCCTCTTGTTCGGTTATATCGCCTGATTCAATTTTTATGTCCACGGGGGACCTCCTGAGATGATTGCCAACATGATACTTCTAGTCGTCTTAAAAACATGGTATTTGCTGCCAACAAGGCTAAACAACGGCACCAATTATAGGTGAGTATTTCTGCTTCCGCTACCGCTCCGATCCTGATATAATCGCGGCCAATTTGGGCAGCCTGCGGATATGCTGCTCTCTACCATGGATCAGGGATTTATCAGGCGTTTCAGCGCATATTGAGGAGGACCCGTTGCCCGAGCGACAGATTACCGACAGAGAGAAACAAATTGCAGAGAGGGCCCGAAAGGTCCTGCCGGGAGGCAACCTGGGCAACATCGGCATCGGAATCGTTATCGCTGACGGAAAGGCAGGCCGCGTAAGAGATGCCAGCGGAAACGAGTACGTCGATTACCTGATGGGCTCTGGCCCCATGCTCATAGGCCACGCCCACCCTGAGGTAATCGCCGCGGTCCACCAGCAGCTGGACAGGGGCACAACCTTCTTTGCCAACAACGAACACGCGATTGAACTCGCCGAAGAGATTGTCCGCGCTGTGGCGTGCGCAGACAAGGTCCGTTTCACCAGTAGCGGTACGGAAGCAACACTTTTCGCGATGCGAGCAGCCAGGGCGTTTCGTAGACGCGACAAAATCCTCAAATTCGAGGGTGGTTATCACGGGATGCATGACTACGCTCTGATGAGCATGATTACAACAAATCCTGTGGACTACCCCCAGGCCACTCCGGACTCTGCGGGCATTCCCAAATCTATCGAAAATGAGATGCTGATAGCTCCGTTTAATGATCTGGAGACTACCACAGCGATTATCGAAAGATATCACGACGAGCTTGCCGCCGTCATAGTTGAGCCATTTCAACGACTTATTCCACCAAAACAAGGTTTTCTACAAGGTTTAAGAAAAGTAACAAACCAATACCAGATACCTCTAATCTTTGACGAGATAGTGACTGGTTTTCGATTCGCCTACGGTGGTGCACAGGAATTCTATGGGGTGACTCCGGACCTATGCACTATGGGAAAGGTAATGGCCGGCGGTTTTCCTCTAGCCCTGGTGGCGGGCAAGGACGAAATGATGGCCCACTTCGACCGTAATGCTGAGCCCGACGCCTTCGTACCTCAGATCGGGACTCTTAGCGGAAATCCTATAGCCGCCGTAGCAGGCCTGGCCACTCTCGAGATACTCAAGAGGCCGGGCACCTACGAAAGGCTTTTCGCCACAGGTCTGACTTTGAAAGACGAACTACAACGACTGATGGATGAGGCCGAGATACCTGCCAAGGTCGTAGGTGAATCTCCTCTGTTCGATGTATTCTTTACAGATGAAGAGATAACCGACTACCGTTCCACACTGAGAACGGATAAAGAGATGTTGACCCAGTTCAATGCACTATTGTTGGAAGAAGGGGTGCTGAAAGGCGACACCAAATTCTACGTATCGGTGTCCCATGACCAGGCAGACATTCAGAAAACTCTTGATGCCTTCAGTTCCGTCGTTCAAAAGTTGAAGGGCTAGAAATTTACCAGGAACGGGTTCGTAATTTCTTTGGGGGAAGAACACTGTTAATTTTCCCAGTTAGGTTCACCGCTCTGCATGTGAAGTGAGTCAATACAGTAGACTTAGTGTGATTTAACAGCGTTATTAGAGCATTAAATAGGTTTAGCTGCAGACGTTCTATGAATAACATTTCATTCATCACAATTGCGTTGTACTATTTTGACTATTTCCCAAAAATAAACCATAAAAAGCCTTGACTTTTGCGGTCGGCGGGGGTATTTTCTGAATGAGGGTAAGGGGGTTGCTCTCACGAAATCAAACAGTGATTTCCGGCGCCAAGCGTAACGACGGAAGACTTGATAAAGCCCTTCCCGCGCTTAACGCATAGCATCTTATTGCACGCCAATTTCGCCTTAATACCCTCAACAATGCTTAATACAGTGGTGTGCTTTTATATATGGCATAGCTCTTCGTTCGAGTGTGTGGCAGGCGCACTAATCAAAAGATAAATCGCCTGCTTGGATTTGCATATTGTGGACATATTTGTTCGCTCTTGGTTAGAGTGGCTGAGCAATTGTTGGATAGTACATAGCAGGTTGGTAAATTTTGGCCTGTGTGCTTCCTAAACTAGGTAATGCAGGGCGTAGCTGTACTCCAATATTAATCATATAAGTCGGCCAAATGTGTGTGTAGCGTATTTATTAGTGCCAAACGACGGGTCAATCACAGAATTTTTTTTGAGGTGCAACTGAGTGAATCTTGGAACGACGGATATAAACATTGTAAGCGACGGCACCATACTCATGGATGGCGGCTCTGTGTTTGGGCAGGTGCCAAAATCTCAATGGGAAACTAAGATTAAACCCGACCGACGAAATCGCATCCGTTTGGCATTGAACTGCATGTTGGTTCGAACTCCTAAGGTCAACATTCTCGTCGATACTGGAGCGGGCTCAAAACGCCAGGACAAGTTCAAAGAGGCCTACGGACTGAATGGCAATAAGCTACTGAAAGGCCTGAGAGCCCTGGGGCTTACTGCCAGGGATATTGACGTCGTAGTGCTCAGTAATTTGCAGTTCGACCACAGCGGTGGCTGCACAAAGCTGGATCGCTCCGGCAACGCGGTACCAACCTTTCCCAAGGCCAAGTACCTGATCCAGAAGAGCAGCTGGGAGCAAGCCAACAGCCCTAACGAGCGCTTCAAGCACGCCTTCTACGAAAATGATTTTCTGCCTTTGGAAGAAAAAGGTCTTGTGGAATTGGTTGACGGTGACCACGAAGTCATTGAAGGCCTTACGGTAAAGGTAACGAATGGCCCTTCGGCTGGACACCAGATAGTGCTGGTTGAGCGAGGAAGTGAGAAGGTGGCGTATGTGAGTGATCTCATTCCCACAGCGCATCACCTTCCTCTGCCCAACATCCCGGCCATGGATGAGCATCCAAACGAGACATTAGTGCAGAAGAAAGATTTCCTGGATATGGCAGTGGACGGCGGTTGGCTTGTTATTTTCGGACACGGCAACGATCACAATGCAGGTTACGTGCATAAAAAGAATGGCACGCCTCAGCTCCTACCAGTAGAGGTCTAAGCAAGACCGCAATCATTGCTTCTTAATAAAAAGAGGGCCTGGATTTCTCCGGGCCCTCTTTTTATTGCCCGTGAAACGCTTCATCGTTCTAAAACTATAGCTATGGGGAACCCAAAACCACTGCTCGTACAAAGCCCTCATCAAAGGATATCATCCTTACCGGAGTAATCTCATTTGCCATATTTGTTCCCCCAGTGGTCCAAACTCTTATGTAGTCTTCCGTCAATCCAGACCAGGTTATGCGCCCGTCCTCTTGTTCGCCAGCTTCTTGCCTGCAAGTTTCCCATAGTACGGTGCGCCTGCTCCCGATAAGGCCTTTTCTAAATTTCACTGACTGCCGCTCTGCTAGGCCCAGAAGCCTTCGTGCCCGAATCGTCTTTACCTCAGAAGCCACCTGTTCAGGAGAGTAAGCGGCGCTGGTGCCAGGACGAATCGAGTATGGGAACACGTGTATGTCCGCGAATTGAATGGTTTCACACAACCGGTAAGTGCGTTCAAAATCGTCGTCCGTCTCGGAGGGGAACCCTACGATCGCGTCCGCAGTAATGGAGGCGTGCTCAACCTGGTTTCGAATGATTTCGACGGCCTCCGCGTATCGCCTGGAAGTGTATCGGCGCCTCATGGCTTTCAGGATGGAATCACTTCCACTTTGTAAAGGAAGGTGGAAATGCGGGCATAGCCTCTTATCGGCCCAGCATTTCAGCAGAGCTTCGTCGATTTCCTGGGGCTGAAGAGATGAGACTCGCAAGCGAGGAACATCAGTCTCCGCGAGCACCCTGTGGATCAGTTGCCGAAGGTTGGCATCCGGCCACTCGAATCCATAAGTGCCCAGCTGGGTTCCAGTTAACACGACCTCTTTATAACCTTGGGCCACAAGGGACCTGACTTCTTTAATTATCTGGTCCGTGGGAATGCTGCGCTCCCTGCCCCGCACCTTAGGCACGATGCAATAGGCGCAGACCTGGTCACACCCCTCCTGAATCTTGACCATCGCCCGGGTGCGACGGGGCGCATTGGAAAGGCAACTAATTGTCTCGCCTATGGGCCGAACGTCATCTGGCAAACCAATCCACTCGATGACCTGCCTGACTAGCGTCGACTTGTCAGTGTTACCGACAACAATGTCAATCTCGTCTATCTGTTTGAGTTCGCCTGGAGAGCGTTGGGCGTAGCAGCCAGTGGCCACAATGGTTGCTTCTGGGTTACGCCGGCGTGCCGACCGCAACGAACTCCGCGCCTTGCGGTCGGCAACATGGGTTACGGTGCAACTGTTAACTACATAGACATCAGCGGGTTGCCCGGCATCCACATGTCGAAATCCCGATTCGACAAACGCGCGTGAAAGCAACAAGGAATCCGCCTGATTCAGCTTGCATCCTTGAGTCTCAATTGCAATAGTCGGTAAAGTGTTTTTGTCCACAAACATGGGCATACTCGCGTTCAAAGCGTTATGAATGTTATTATAGGAACCGGTCTAATACCGCGTCAACGAGAAAATAGACAACTTAATGCGCCACGAGTGCCCATATGATCTACGATATTACCCAACCCATATCAGAATCCATGAAAGTCTACCCCGGAGACCCGACGGTTTCTATCGAAACGCTGTCTGACGTGTCCACCGGAGCACCCTATAGCCTATCTAAAATCTCCATGGGTTCGCACACCGGAACCCACGTTGATGCACCAAACCATCTTATCAGCGGCGGAAACACGATTGATAACATCGCTTTGGATGCGCTGGTTGGGTCCTGCACCGTCATTTATTGCAATACAAATATGGGCATATCAATTCAAGACTTGGATCGCATGGAAGTGCCGTCTGACACGAAACGTCTCTTGATCCGAACCAAGCAGTCTACAGGATACCTGTCTCGTGAAGCCGCGGTACGCCTCGTGGAAGCCGGAGTCAAGCTGGTTGGCATCGACTCATCATCAGTAGACGCGCCCGCGTCCCTGCACCTTGCTGTGCACCAGACACTGTTAAAGACAGAAACAATCATCGTAGAAAACCTGGCCTTGGACAACGTTGAGCCAGGTAACTACTGGCTGGTGTGCCTGCCACTGCGATTACAAGGGTGCGACGGAGCGCCAGCAAGGGCCATTCTCATGGACAACACGCCGAATACGATGCCCATCACCAGTGGAGAGGTCAGCCATGACTGAATCAAACGCATGGCTGGAGAGGGCCAAGCTGCTAGTCGGTTATCACACGGAGGCCTTGGACTTCATTAACCGCGTGAAGAGCCAGCTGCCGGTGGACGAGTCCTGCACCGGCCACCTGAGTTACCTGTGGGTAGAGGCTGACGAGCTAGATGAGCTTATTTGTTCCCTGCTGGAAGACGTTAACGAGCAGCTACTTTCTGGGGCCGGTGAAATGGATACCACCCGTGGCGCTGCGGTCCGCCCTTCCCTTCTTGCCGAAGATACCCTGTTTTTCGAGTGTGCCTGGTCCCTGACATGGGCTGAGGACAAGGCAATCACCTTGGGCCTGGCCATAGATGCATCAACAGGCATATTCGAGGCGCTGACAGGCGGGCAGGCCTCTGGCATAACTCGGTCAGTACGATTTCCTATATCCGAATCGGCCCTGAAGGACGCGCTGACAGAAGTCTACGTGGCTGAAGCAACTCATTAACTTATGGGGTTGGTAATTGCCAGTAAATCACCTGGTTCACTA
>CAJWRP010000131.1 GCA_913046025.1 uncultured Chloroflexota bacterium | reverse complement strand
CAACCGCTACCTTTTCGGAGGAGTGGTCGCCGGGATATCGGGATACGGCAACTGCATAGGCGTACCTAACGTAGGCGGAGAAGTGGTGTTTTCGCCTACATATAACGGAAATCCTCTGGTGAATGCCATGTGTGTTGGCATACTGAGAAAAGACGAACTGGTTAGCGCCACTACCGGTGAGCCCGGCCATCTGATTATGCTGGTCGGCTCAGGCACGGGCAGGGACGGCATTCATGGCGCATCGGGCCTGGCGTCTCGCACTTTCGAGAATGAGCGGGAGCTGCGGCCTACTGTCCAAGTTGGCAATCCCTTCATGGAGAAGGTGCTTATAGAGGCCTGCCTGGAAGTGGCCAAGACTGACCATTTCATAGGTATTCAGGACCTGGGAGCAGCTGGACTGAGCAGCGCCAGCATAGAGGCGGCAGATAGCGGCAACTGCGGCTTGGACATAGATGTGGGTCTGGTGCCCAGGCGCGACCAAGGCATGACTCCATACGAGGTCATGCTGTCGGAGTCGCAAGAGCGAATGCTCATCGTGGTGAAGAAGGGCCATGAAGACCAGGTGAAGGCCATTTTTGACAAGTGGGACCTGGACTCCACGGTCATAGGCACCTCCACTGGCAACGGCCTTGCCCGAATTCGGGATAACGGTGTGGTGGCGGGCGAGATACCGGTTGGCATCCTGACTGACCCTCCTCTCTATAGGTTGGAGGGTGTTCGGCCTGACTGGTTGTCTCCTTTACAGGAGTACGATCTTGGTTCGGTGTCAATTCCCGATGCCACACCTGCGGATGTCCTGCAGAGGCTTCTGGCGTCGCCGAACATCGCTAGCAAGGAGTGGGTGTACCGTCAGTACGATCATCAAGTGCAGACAAACACGGTGATTGCGCCAGGTGGCGATGGGGCTTTGCTGCGTATCAAAGGCTCGAAGCGCGGCATATCGCTGGCAACCGATGGCAACGGTCGTCTGTGCTACCTGGACCCATTTGTCGGCGGTATGATTGCGGTTGCAGAGGCCTGTCGAAATGTAGTCTGCACCGGCGCGGAGCCTATCGCCCTCACCGACTGCCTGAACTTTGGTAATCCTGAGAAACTGGAGATCTACTACCAGCTTGAACAGGCGGTAATGGGCATTGCAGAGGCGGGCAGGGCGCTGAACACCCCTGTGATAAGCGGTAACGTGAGTCTGTATAACGAGGCACAGGGCACAGCTATCTACCCTACGCCGGTAATTGGTGCGCTCGGTCTTCTGGAGGACGTTAGCCTGCACTGCGGCATGGCGTTCCAATCGACTGGCGATGCTGTGGTCTTGTTGGGCTCATCGGATTTGCAGGGAGAACCTTCGTCTCTGGCGGGGAGCGAGTACCTGGAGGTCGTTCACGATCTTGTTGCAGGTCAGCCGGCCTTGGACATCGACCTGGAGGTCGCGCTGCAAAAGGCATGTCGACGTCTGGTATCGGAAGGCGTTGCTCGGTCGGCGCACGACTGCTCCGATGGCGGACTGGCCGTCGCACTGGCGGAGAGTTGCATCGCGGGAAACGTGGGCGTCAATGTGGGTGCAGAGCTTTCCGGAAGGTGGGATGCTGCTCTCTTTGGTGAGACGCAGTCAAGAATCGTCATGTCCCTATCGACAGCAGACATGGGCAAATTGGCCAGCATATGCTCCGAAGAGGGTGTGCCATACTTTGAGCTTGGCGTCACTGAGGGCGACAGCCTGAAAATAGGCTCGCTGCTCGATGTAGCTGTGACAGAGCTACAGGCCTCCTGGCAAGGTGGAATCCCTCAAGCACTGGATCAACACTAGACAGTTAACATTGACAGTAAATCGACATAATGCTAAATTGAATGTACGTTAGCAGTCATCATTGATGGCTGCTAATTATGTGATTACAGGAGTGATTGGGTTTGCCACGTTACGATTACAAGTGTGATGCCTGCAGCCACAGGTTTGTGGAAAAGCAGAGCTTTAGTTCAGAACCGGTAGCAGAATGTCCAGAGTGCAGCAGCAGGGCTAGTAGGCAGTTCGTAGCAGTACCGATAGTCTTTAAGGGCAGCGGCTTCTACGTAAACGATTACGGTAAGAATAGCAGTACGACCAAGTCCTCTTCTGACAAGGAGTCTTCTGACAAGGAGTCTTCTAACAAGGAGTCTTCTAACAAGGAGTCTTCGTCCAGCGAGTCCTCATCCGATTCCGGCAGCAAGTCAGATTCCAAGTCGACAAAGGCTGAGACGGCATCATCATCTTCATCCAGCGGTTCCTCTAGCGACAGCAAGGCGGACTAGTTGAGGGCCCTTGTACAGAGGGTCTCGCAGGCGTCCGTTAGTGTAGACGGGGAAACGCTGGGGCGCATTGGCGCTGGTTTGGTCGTCTTGCTCGGCATATCGAGTAGTGATGACGAATCCGATATAGACTACATTGTGGACAAGACCGTTAACCTCAGAATCTTCCCTGACGACCAGGGCCGTTTAGACCGGTCAGGCTTGGACACCTCTTCGGAATTGCTTGTCATTAGCCAATTTACCCTTTATGGAAACACGCGCAAGGGGCGTCGCCCTAGTTTTACAGAGGCGGCACCTCCCGAGAGGGCTGACGCCATGTTTTCTGAGGCTTTGAAAAAGTTCCGGACGAGCGGACTAAAAGTTGAGACGGGAAAATTCCAGGGGCACATGTTGGTTGAGATCAGTAACGACGGCCCGGTTACGATCATGCTGGACTCGTCTGATCGAGACAGGCCACGACAGGGTTAGATTCGACTCACGGGGCTAGTTTGGTGACCAGGTCGCCATGAACCCCTCGGCAATTACCTGGGTTGAAGTCTGCTCACCCAAGCTAACGACGATGATATGGCCGCTTTCGTGGGCGAACGCAGGATAATTCTCGGTCCCATTGTCTCCTGAGCTGAATGAGGCCGTCAAAGCGTCCGTGCTGAGATTTCCCGCGAAGACCAGTGCATCGCTATCCGGTGACCAGAGCGAGTACGAGTAGGCATACTGGTCGAAGAACTGGAACATCGTCAGTTGCGCCTCTGATGGCACGAAATCCACTAGTTCCGACTGCTGCTGAGTCTCGATATCCATCACTGCCCAGCACAGGACACCAGGCGTCTCGGACAGGCTGACATATGCAATTTGCTTGCTATCCGGGGACCAGAAGTGAGCTATCGTCGGCTTCTCGATTATGAAAGAAGGCTCCAGTGCATTATCAGCGTAGACCGAGACACTTTCGTACAGGCGCATCGTTTGGCCCCTGTATGAGAGAGCCCTGCTGGAGTGGGCCACGGAGAGAAATCCGCCATCCGGGGACCACAAGTAGGATGGAACAGGTGCCGTCGTAAACAGACGTGCGGTCGCTCCAGGCCCTTCGTCAGTAAAACCTGATTCGAAGATGTGATACTGCGTCTGGCTGGCCCGCTGCCCGGTGATGAAAGAATTGCCGTCGGGTGACCAGGCCGGTACTCGGGTCTGCACGTCGGTCAGCCCTATGGCCGTCGTAGCACCGTTCTCCCCCATACTTATCAGAAAATACTCGTCGGCCCGGTGCGCCAGCAGGTGCTGGGAGTCTGGGGGACCACGCGATCCACAGCGGGCCGTTGTCCACGAGAGGTGTTGCACTTGGGTCGGTAGAGAGGTCATCCATGAATAATGTCAGGCCAGCTGCCGTTGCGGCGATAAATGCGACGTTTTCGCCACTGGGTGACCACAGGGGGTAGTGAATGACTCCCAGGGCAAGCTGCCCGGTTACGCCCTCATCACCTGCGAATATCTCTATGGAATCAGTGCCGCTGGAGCGTGAGGCGTAGAGGCTCATCTTGATGTCATCGCGACCGCCGGTAACGCCTGAGTAGACCAGTCGCCTGGAGTTCGAAGACCACGTAGGCCATGTGAAGAACCCTTCGACATCAGGGCTGATCCTGATAGGCCTTGAGCCGTCGCTGCGAATGGTCCGAATTACGCCATCGTCATCCACATAGGCGATGCGGTCCGTGGGTATGGGCTCAGTGGAGCGTATATTAGCCAGACCCCAGATCGCGACCAGCATTGCAACTAGAAGCAGTAGTGCAATTAGGAGCCTGAGTTTCGACACCTTCTTACGTCACAAGGTCCAGACTGATATCCAGAGCATCTGAGGAGTGAGTGAGAGCGCCCACGGATATAAGATCGACTCCGGTCTCGGCAACGGCCTTTACACGATCTAACGTAATCGTGCCGGATGCCTCTGTGACAGCCTTGCCTTCGCACATCTTCACGGCTGTGGTCATATCTTCCAGGTCCATGTTGTCCAGCAACAGAATCTCTGCTCCTGCCGCTAAGGCCTCTTCGACTTGACTGAGGTCTTCGACCTCTACCTCGACATTGATGGTGTGAGACTTGTTATCGTGGGCCTTGCGAATTATATCTCCCAGCCTAAGTCCCATCTTCCCTAGGGCTTCGATGTGATTGTCCTTGATGAGAATACCGTCGCCTAGATTTTGCCTATGGTTATGGCCACCGCCAGCGCGAATGGCGTACTTTTCCAGAGTTCGCAGGCCGGGAGTTGTCTTACGCGTATCGATGATGCGCACGGTATTGCCCTGGACCTCTCGAACATACTTGGAGGTTGTGGTCGATATACCGGAGAGACGCCGCACAAAATTCAGTGCTGTGCGCTCCGCTTTTAGCATGGACGCCACACTACCAGAAACTTCGGCGATGAGGTCGTTGGGCTTGAGCAGGGCACCGTCCTCCATTAGGACACGAGTTTCGAGAGATGAGTCGACTCGCTTGAATACTGCCAGCGCCACGTCGATACCGGCTAGCACGCCGTCCACCTTGGATACAAAACTTGCTTTGCCTTGTAAACCAGGAGGGATTAACAGGTCGGTTGTTGGGTCGCCTATGCTGAGGTCTTCGTTGATGGCTCGGTCAATAAGCGCCTCTGTTTCCGGCGTGATCTGGTACAAATGTAGCCTCCGGAGCCGGACGTAGCCACAATATTCTGGCTAGTCGGCAATTTATTTAAATAAAGCCCATCTCGGTGACTAAATTGCGCTTCCGAGATGGGCCTAAATATGCTTACAGGGTGGCGAGATACTTAGAATACTTAAACTACCGCTAGCATTCGATCCAGGGCAATGCGAGCCTGCTCTGTGGTCTCTCTGTCTACGGATATCTGGTTTACGACCACGCCTTCGTTAAGGCCATCGAGAATCCAAGATACATAAGCCGGGTGAATTCGATACATGGTCGAGCAGGGGCAGACAACTGAATCAAGGCAAAAGACCGTCTTATCCGGATTCGCCGCCGCCAGCCGATTAACCATGCTGATTTCGGTACCAACAGCAATAATGCTTCCAGCTGCAGCACTGTTCACCATATTCAGAATGTACTCTGTGGAGCCGTTGGAGTCGGCCGCTTGGACTACCTCCATGGTGCATTCCGGATGTACCACTATGTGGATGCCAGGGAACTTTATTCGGGCTTCATCTATCTGCTCAACTGTGAAGCGAGTGTGTACGGAGCAGTGACCTTGCCATAGAATAACTTTGGCATCACGGATCTGCTGCTCGGTATTGCCACCTAGGGGCTTGAACGGGTTCCAGAGAATCATCTCGTCCACGCCAATACCGAACTTGAGCGCTGTGTTGCGTCCCAGATGCTGATCAGGGAGGAAAAGAATCTTTTCGCCTCTAGCCAGAGCCCACTTAAATGTCGCCGTGGCATTTGATGAGGTGCATACGATGCCGCCGTTGCGCCCACATAGAGCCTTGATGGCGGCAGTGGAGTTCATGTAGGTAATGGGTACTACGCCGCTGTCGGCACCCAGAACGTCTTCTAAATCGTCCCAGCAGTCCAGGACATCGTCGATCCTTGCCATGTCTGCCATGGAGCAACCAGCGGTGAGGTTCGGCAGTATAACCTTCTGGTCAGGGGAACTGAGTATATCCGCGGTCTCCGCCATGAAGTGTACTCCGCAGAATATAATGAACTCTGCATTTTCTTGATTCGCCGCCAACAGAGACAGCTTGAAAGAGTCGCCTCTAAAATCAGCGTACTTAATAATTTCGTCTCGTTGGTAGTGGTGCCCAAGAATGACGGCACGATCGCCCAGTTTTGCCTTGGCCTCCGCTATGCGCGCATCCAGCTCTTCGGGCTTCATGCGCATGTAGCTCAATGGGAGTTTTTGCCACCTAACCCCAGCTCCAAACTCCTCTTCAAGAGAGCGAGCCGAAAGGTCATTGTCCGTCTGACAGAATGCGGACTGCTCAATCTCCGTTATGGGTATAGCAAGGGGCCTCAGGTTAACTACCATGATGGCCGTCTCCTTTGATTATTTTGCCTGTCTTAGTCGCCCGCCGCTACGTCCGCTGTGGCGATGCTGCCCTGCAAGGACCAGGGCCCTGTTTGGTTAATGGATACTTGCACCATTTTCCCAGACATATCGCCATCCATTTCGGTGTCGTTCAGGAAAACGAGCTTATCATTGCGATTCCGGCCGAACCACTTTCCTCTTTTGCGGCCCTCAACCAGCACTTCCATCCAATTGCCCAATAGCCTGGCGTT
>CAJWRP010000130.1 GCA_913046025.1 uncultured Chloroflexota bacterium | reverse complement strand
TTACCCCTTTTAGCTCGGCGAATACTGCCTCTGTGCACCAGAAACATCCACCGCCAAATACGGCGACCTCATTTTGTTCATCCATATTAGTTCCCCAATTCTTTTAGATAATTGGCATGTTCAAAAGCCACAAGAAGGCATAGGCTGTTCATCTCGTCCACTATTGGCCCACTGGTTCTATACTAAGCGTTAAAGCTCGGTTATCAACACCCACATTGGAGCCTTGCCTACATCGTACACCTGCATCGGTGACAGCGTGCCCTTGTCCTGGTCCATCCTGAAGGCAGCCAACCGTCCAGATTCAAGCCCTGCCGAGTACAAAAACTTGCCCTGTGGATCTATACCAAAGGCCCTGGGAACAGGTTCGGTCGGCACCTGTCCTAGAGATGTAAGTCGGCCCGTGCCAGAGTCTACTTCAAAGCAAGCCATGCTGTTGTGACCGCGATTAGGCGCGTAAAGGAACCTGCCTGACGGCGCAATGTGTATCTGCGCGCAACTGTTTTGGCCCTCGTAGCCGTCCGGCAGAGTGGATATGGTCTGAAAGGCCTCCAGTGTGCCCTTGTCAGGATCCATGTTGTAACCGGTCACGCTACAACCCTGCTCGTCCGAGAAATAGAGAATGCTCTTGCTTGGGTGGAAGCAATAATGCCTGGGACCTAACTCAGCATCTGGACTAACCCTGGCCGGGTCATTTGGCGTCAGCTTGCCGCTGTTCTCGTCAAACCGATACTGAAATATGGCGTTGGGCCCTTTGCCTCCTGAGATGTGAGGCAGGTATGCGAACTTGTTTGAAGGGTCTGTCTGCATACAATGTGCGCCGGTGGCAGTATCCAGCTGCTCCATCGGTGAATCGACAACCGCGCCGTTATCGCCAATGGGGTGGACTGCGCACTTGCCAGCGCCATAGTAGGCCGACATCAGATACTTGCCTTTCTTGTCGATGCCAAGGTAACAGGGATCAGATACTAACGGCGCCTCGCCAATCAGCGACAGGCTGCCGGTCGACTGGTCGATGGCAAAGCTGGAAAGCTGGTTGATGCCTCGCTGCGCTGTGTATAGGTAGCGTTTGCTAGGATGCAACACCAGCGGCGCGGGGCGTCCCTCCACAGCCACGTCCTCAAGGTGCTCCAGGTCTCCAGAGTCCGGGTCCATCTTGTAGATGGCGATGCGGTCCTCTTCGGAGATAGTTATGTACATGAAATATGGCAAGGGTTCACCTCATGGTTGGACCAGAATGAGACAAAGGTCTTCCAGGACGAATATACGAAGGGGTGCTGGCTATGTCAATTACGATTGCCACGGAAAGCACGCCGCAGCGAAATACTAGAGCTTCAGCATATTCTCTAGTCGGCGATAACCTCTGCAAGGACCTACTACAGCCATGTTAAGCATGTCGGTGACCAGGTGATCATTAGCCACTCGCCGCAGATCATCAGTGGTTACTGCGTCAATCCGGCTTATGACATTCTCCAGGTCCTGTATCTCATTGACGAGAAGTTCCTGGCTGCCTGCCCAGCTAGCCACGACCCTGGTGTCTTCCATCCGGAGTTGCAGGCGTCCAGCGCTCAAGCTTTGGGCCTTGGCCAACTCCTCTTCGGGGATGTCTTCACACAGCGAACCAATCTGCTCCAGAATAGTCTCCACCGCGTCATAGACTCGTTTAGGGTCAACGCCTGCATTGACCACGAAGGCGCCAGTATCTAGAAAATGCGACGTGCTGCTATGCACGTCATAGGCCAGGGCCCGTTTCTCACGAACCTCAACGAATAGTCGACTGCTCATACCCTCACCCAGAATAACGCTGAGGAGGTCCATGGCATACCGGTCAGGATGCGTCAGCGATATACCCGGCAGACCAATGCACATATGTGCCTGCTCCGTCTTCCGGTACTCAAGTCGAGAGTGTGCTTCGGTCTGCGCTCCGTTATATGGAGCCCACGACGACGATTTGGCCTTCTTCCACCCATGGGAAGACGATTCAACGCAGTCAACCACCTCATCATGGGTCACGCTGCCTGCCACGCTAATGACTACGTTGGAAGGACTGTAGTGCTCGTCAATGAAGTCCATCATCATCTTACGCGTGATGCCATTGACAGACTCTTTGCTACCTCCTACATCCTTGCCCAGGGCGTGGTCCGGCCAGAGCATCTCGTCGATGATGGCGTCCACCTTGTAGTTCGGGTAGTCGTTAACCATGTTCAGTTCTTCAATGACGACCAGCCGTTCCTTCTCGATGGCGTCTGGTTCGAAGACGGAGTTGCGAAGCATGTCCAGCAGTAGCTCAAGGCTGGGCTTGAAGTGAGGTTTGGCGATCTTGCACCAGTACACAGTGGACTCGTGCTCCGTTGCGGCGTTCAATATGCCGCCGGTGCTCTCAATCGCTGCGCTGATCTCTTGAGGCTCAGGATGGAGCTTTGTTCCCTTAAACACCATATGCTCAAGGTAGTGGGACACACCCGCCTGCTCAGGTGTTTCGTACCTGGAGCCAACTCCTATGTAAATGCAGATGCTGACTGATCTGGTGTGGGGCATTTCGCTGGTTATTATGCGAAGCCCGTTAGGAAGTGTTGTCTTACGGAATGCCGACTGTTTATCCGATTTTTCGATTGTCATGCATCGATTCTAGGTTATGGCTACAGGAGCGTCAATGAATCCAAACCCGCGATTACGCCGCTGTTGTTACCCGTTTACCTCTGCCGAATTTCCACTCCAGACCGCTCTTCCTGAACGCGTACCACGGCGGGCGCTGCCAAACGGCCCCAGCCCTTGTTTTGCGCGTCAATATAGCGTTGCTGCGCAATGTTAGACATTTCCATGGGAACCCGCAAACGCCTGCCCATCTCAGTGGCAAGACCAACGTCCTTGGCGGCCAGGTCAACCTGGAATCCCGGCTCAAAGTTACCTTTGAACAGCCCGTTGGGAAATGCTTGCATGCTCTGGGTATTACCTGAGCTGCCCTTGACTGCGTCAAACAGAGTTTGCGGATCGACGCCCGCCTTAACGCCTAACGCAAAGGCCTCTGACAGCAGTACGCTAGTGCTGAGGCCAATGAGGTTGTTTACGATCTTGCAGATGGCGCCGTTACCCAGCTTGCCGCAGTAGGTGGCCTTGTCACCGATCAGGTCCAGCACTGGCTTGAACTTGTCATACATGTCTTTGTCACCGCCTACCATCACGCACAGCGAGGCCGCTTCAGCCCCAATAGTGCCGCCGCTTACAGGTGCGTCCAGAACGATCACTCCTTTTTCCGAAGCCGCCTGTGAAATGCGAAAAATGGTATCCGGATCAGTTGTGCTCAGGTCGAAGAAGACCGTGCCGGACTTAGCTCCGGACAGAATTCCACCTTCTCCCATCGAAACCTCTTCAACGTTCTCGGGCCTTGGCAAGGACGTGAAAACGACCTCACTAGCCTCCGCAACTGTCATGGGACTGTCCGCCCAGGTAGCTCCCATGGAGATCAGCTCCTCTGCTGCTTCTTTGCGGATATCGAATACAGTGATATCGTGGCCACCCTTGGCGATATTCCTCGCCATATGCCGCCCCATGAACCCTACACCAATGAATCCTACTCTCATGCTGCACCTCTTTAGCAGATTATTTTGTTCTAATAATTTAGTTCTGGTATTTGCCCATGGTCAGCATGATACGCGCCCGCATGGTTGATGACAAGTTTCATCTTTTGTTACCGAAGGGATTTATTTCATAACTCTTGTGGAATTATTAAAGATAGCGATAAGCCAATCCATAAGTCTAATTATTCACGTATTTTGAGTTAAAATCAGTATGTGGAAGGTTTCCACAATCAAAGTACAGACGAAACACAGAAACGTCTGTGTAACGCCTAAAACCAATGATATTGGTTCATATTTTCATTAGGTGCATCCAATTCGGCAGGTGAGGTGAATGTTCAATAAATCAGTAGCCATCTTATTTACAGTTCTCTTAATGCCTGTATTGGCCGCATGTGCCGGCAGTGCACAGGCATCTAGCACCGAACCAGCCACGGAACCGGTTGAGACAACGTCAGTTGCCATAGCAACAGCGGTTCCACCTCGCGTTCAGGCACTGGAGCCAACCGACCCCCCGTGCAGCGTTGAAGATTTGCCGCACAATGCTAAGATGGATGAAGGCCCTTACTCGAATCCACCGATTAGATTAAGATAGGTATCGCCGGTCAATCAATGCTTCAATTGCAAAACTTGTGGAAGTCTATCAAGGGTAACCTACCACCCTACTACGAGGTGCAGGGGCCGATTAAGTCGAAGGAGACTAGGGACGACGGCATTCCTTGCATTTTAGTAAACGCGTCACTGGTCGAGGTTGACGCCGTCACATTTAGCAGGCTCTCAGTTGGCGATAATTTGAAGGTCAGGTTCACAAGAACCGCCAAAGCCATCAGCATCGACAAGTTAACTGCGCCGGAAGTTGATGTTGCTAACGGTTCTAACCCTCGGTAGACACTTCGGGCTCTTCAGACGCATCTTTATCGTCTGACTTCTCCTCTTCGTCGTCGGATACATCATTGTCAGAGCCGGCATGATCCCGGGGTTTTTCCTGAACTCGTCCAGCCGTGATTCAACCCAGACAATAATTCAAGTGGTTACATGCTAGATTAGGTACAGCATGCCACTTCAAGTACAAATTAAAAGGGGGAAATGAGCAGGCCACTAAAAAAGGACGGCACCGAGAATATGCACTATTAAAACACCTTTGGCGGAGGCGATTACCTCTGAATGATCGGTCTGACCGTAATGGCCTTCGTTGGTGTGCTAATTTGGTTGGTTGTTTCTACTCTTATTGAGTGGATGGAACCTGTCTGGAGATTCATTGGTATTGTTGTTGGTTTTAATTGGGATGCCTCAGGAGCAATCAGGGATTTCGGACCCTTCAAAATTCTCCCTACAACCCTGTTAATATGTGTCACCATCTTCAGTTCAGCCTTCGTTTGGCGGTTCGTAGGGGGATTTATGAAAGAACTACGGCGACCCCAAAGATAGCGTCTTGCGGTACTTGAGAAATGCGGTAGCATAAACAAGGCCTATGAAGGCCTTGAAGTTATTTCTGCATTACCTTTCCGCTTGATGCTTCTCTTGTACTTCTTGCCTCTCCTCGACACGGTGAAAATACTCGTCTGTATAGAAGGCTCAGGATATCTTCTGCCTGCCAGAGCTGGTCAAATCGTCCATATCCTGACCAAGCTGACGGATCATTCCACAGGACATGCTAATTGCCAGCGGCTGCGACGGGTCTTCGTAATTGTAGATGTAGCCCTGTCTGGTGGGCAGGGGTTGCGACAGGTCGCCTGTTGAATATATGAGCGAAGAACCGTGTTTCTTCCTGAATCCGGATTGCCTGAAACAAAAGTAGCCATCAGCGTCGATATCCACGGCCAGTTTCAGCGCACTCAACGCGCGCTCCTGGCAGAAGGTCCCTTCCAATTTGGCGACTTCATCGGTGGTCTCAAAGCCCAGGGAGTCCGTGTCACACACATTATGAAGGTTCTCGGCTAGGACTTCGAAGTCATTGATGCTCATATACACCTCCCCCTTCAGCATGTCTCCTTCGACGTAGGTCAACCGAGGAAGACTGATATCAGCTCATACTGTTGCCAGCGCTTCTACAATGCTTCGGCCAAAAGCTCCACCAGATGTTTGGCCGATTTGTCGGTGCCGTGCTTTATCTGTTGCCGACAGGAAATACCTTCGGCAACCATCTCGAAATCACCCTCTTCTGCACGTATGGCAGGAAAAAGGGTCATTTCGCCAATGCTCATGGACATGTCATAGTGCTCCTTTTCCATACCAAAAGAGCCTGCCATTCCACAGCATCCCGTCTCGATCTCCTTGACCTCACAGCCGGGGATGGCTTTTAGCACCTGCATTGCCGGGGCTGTTCCGACCAGAGCCTTCTGGTGGCAGTGGCCATGCAGAAGCACCTTCTTTGGAGGCTTTGTGAACTCCAGCGTAGCCCCCACCTCCTGCTGAGCGTACAGCACGAACTCCTCAATGAGCATCGTGTTTTCGGCAACAGCCTTGGCCCGCTCATTGCCCGCAAGCAGGTCGGGGTAGTCGTCCTTGAAGCTGAGGATGCAGCTAGGCTCGATGCCTACCAGCTTGGCGCCATTCTGAACGTAGCTGTATATGCTGTCCACATTGGTCAGCGCTGCGGATTTAGCCTTGTCCATCATGCCTTTGGATAGCATAGGCCTGCCGCAGCAGGTGACCTTGGGCAGCACTACCTGGTAGCCCAGGCCCTCAAGCACTTTTACCGAGGCCTTGCCTAGCTCGGGATGGTTGTAATTCGTAAAGGTGTCCGGAAACAGTACTACCTGACCGTACTTGGCAGCAGATGCCGGAGAACCTCCTCTGGCCTTGAACCACTGCGTAAAGCTCTGGCTGGCCAGCATGGGGAGGTCCCGGCGCTTGTCCACACCAACCCACTTCTCCAGCAGGTCTTTAAACAGGCCAGTCCTCATCGACCAGTTGGACAAGGGAGCGAAAAACGAGCCTAGCTTGCTCACGGCGGCTATGTTGCCGAATAGTCGGTTT
>CAJWRP010000129.1 GCA_913046025.1 uncultured Chloroflexota bacterium | reverse complement strand
ACGGTCACCGTGGAAACAGAACAGCACAAGAAGCAGAACTACATCGTTGTTGGCAGTGCAGAGGCCTCTCCGTTAGAAGGCAAGATCTTCAACGAATCACCCATTGGGCAGGCGCTGCTCGGGCATAAAGTTGGCGACGTAGTGCAGGTTAAGACTCCCTCCAAGGTGATCAAGCTCAAGATCACAAAGATGAAATAGAGCTTTATCACTACACGAGGAGACAACCCAATGACACAGCCGGAAAACGAGCTAATACGAGTACGACGCGAAAAGCTCGAAAGGCTTCGGGAAAAGGGCATAGACCCCTACCCCAACAAGTTTGATCGGTCCCACACAAGCCTGGAAGCCACTGCCCTGTTCGAGTCTGCTGAGGCCGAAAACCCTGAGGAAGCACGCACCGAAGAGATCACGGTAGCCGGTCGGCTGGTCGCTTTCCGAGGAATGGGGCGCGCCTCCTTTGGAGACCTGCTTGACGGCGAAGGCCGCATACAGGTGCTCTTCCGCCGCAACGGCCTTACGGAAACCTATGAGCTGCTACAGGACTTTGATCTCGGCGATTGGCTTGGTGTCCGAGGTCCCGTTTTTCGCACGCGCACCGGCGAGGTAACCGTGGAAGCCAAGGAGTTCACACTTCTCTGCAAGGCGATTCGGCCATTGCCGGAGAAGTGGCACGGTCTGGCAGATGTTGAGATACGTTACCGGCAGCGCTACCTTGATCTGATTGCCAACCCGGAGGCACGCCGCACCGCCATCATGCGCAGCAAGATCGTCACCGGTATACGGACGTTCATGGCATCCAGAGGTTTTTTGGAGGTCGAAACCCCAATTCTTGTGCCGGTGCCAGCTGGGGGCATGGCCCACCCCTTCGTCACGCACCACAACCAACTTAACAGAGACCTTTACCTGCGCATCGCAACGGAGCTTCACCTGAAAAGGCTCGTGGTTGGGGGCATGGAGAAGGTCTACGAAATCGGCAAGATCTTCCGAAACGAGGGCGTGGACCAGACTCACAACCCGGAGTTTACCACTATGGAGAGCTACGAGGCCTTCGCTGATTACAACGATGTCATGAGAATGGTTGAGGAGATGGTCCACACGGTTGCCTTGCAGGTACTGGGCACCGCTAAGGTTGAGTTCGATGGTCACCAATTGGACTTCACACCTCCGTGGCCCCGCTTGAGCCTACTCGACGAGATCAAGAAGCATAGCGGCATCGATTTTCTCGATCACTCAACTATAGAGTCGATGAAGTCCGCCATGTCTGAAATCGGGATAGACGTTGGCCAGCAGATTAGCTGGCCCGGCCTAATAGACAAGCTCATTTCGTCCAAGGTAGAGCACAACCTAATCCAGCCGTGCTTCCTGATCGACTACCCTGTGGAAATGTCTCCACTGGCCAAGTCCAAGAGGGATACCCCGATGCTGGTGGAGCGGTTCGAGGGATTCGTGGCGGGCATGGAGTTGTGCAACGCCTTCACAGAGCTAAACGACCCCATAGACCAGAGAGCACGGTTCCAAAGCCAGGAGGATTTGCGATCGGAGTTCGTCGGAGAAGAGACAGATCGACTGGATGAAGACTTCCTGGTAGCGATTGAGCACGGAATGCCACCTACTGGAGGGTTGGGCATTGGGATTGATAGGCTAGCTATGCTATATTCAGGACACAAGACCATTCGTGAAGTGGTCCTGTTTCCACAGATGAGGTCATAAATAATAATGGGAATTGGCTTTCAGATAATCTCCTGCCCTATTGGTCGTGAACCGACGGCCGTAACAATTGATGAAGACCACGAAATGGTTATCATTTCTGAGATACCACATCTGGAACTGGATTCCCAGGAGTTCGATGGTGGTCACGGCAAAGAGGTTACATGTCCGGAAGGGCACAGGTTCTACGTGTACACCATGCCAAGCGGTCTGATCTCCTTCTAGCTATTCAACTGCAGCTATTCAGGCAGGCCACTGACGATATTTTTAGCAGCCCAGTCACATCTCTGGGCCTTGGGTTAATAATATTGACTATGACACATCATTAAAGCGGTCTTCAATGATCTCTTGGACTCTATCAATAGCATCAAGCAATACTCTGAATAGTTTCTGGGCATAGGCGTCGTAGCCAAATCCGCAACCGTGGTTATCGAAATTCTTAATAGGCGCCTTTACATCGCCCCATAATTCGTCGGGAAACAACACCACTTTCGCCATTAATCTCACTCCCGGCAAGACCGATTCATCTCATATCATCACAGGTCCCCAGTCTCACCGTATCTACCCACGTCAACTCGTTCTATGGCAATGCGCCATCTGCATTCGCGACCTGTAGCGCGGTGAGCATTCGCTCTGCAAGACTTATGCAGAAGGCCATTTTGCCCAATGCCCGCTTCTGTTTATCTATAAATGGATAACCCTATAACATCGAGGCGACACAATCGGCATGACGCGAAATTTGGCGCTTCTTATTCTATTGCTTGGTCTGCTGACCACCGCATGTTTTTTCAGTGTCGTCGTCATCGCCACTGACAACGCAGTTGACCAGTCTGAAGAGCCCTCCAGTGATCCGGATGCTGACTGGGCAGCCGAGAAGCTGAAGGAACTTGCAGAATCGGGTGAAGGCGAAGAAAAGCTCGCCCCGGTAAGCAAGGTGAGCATATAACCCTGAAGGTACTGCTAGGCCTGTGGGTTCTCAAGGTGCCCAGGGGCTGGAGGGCGTGCAAGGTGATAAGGGCCCAATCGGAGAAACAGGGCGGGCCAGAGAACAGCTGGCGTCTCCGCGTTTATGCGATCTGCGCCGGTAAGCGGTAACTGAGATCATCAAAATGGATGACGGGCACGCTTAATTTTTTGATTTGAATATAAGATAGGCCTGACCACAAAAGTTCAGTGGTCAGGCCTATTTTTCTTTGTGCTTATAATTTCTTAGATTATTTGGTTACGCTACGTCGGTGTGGTTGCACTCGTTCAAGCCCAAGAAGGAGATCTCGCGCTGGTTGATAAGTGAGTCGATTGTGTGTCGCAGCCTACGTGACATTACCTCTGCTAGAGCGGTGGTCACCTTGTAACCGACCTCTGGGTAAATCGCTAGAGCCTTTCGCAGATTCACTGCATCGATCCTAACCAGTTTGCTGGATTCCCATGCCACGGCGGAAAGAGTGTACTTGAAGGGATCCATCAATGCGGACCAGCCTACTGTTTCACCGGGATAACACAGCGTAATCGTTGTGCGCCGGGAGTGTCTGGCGTGGGGAGCCCTAATGTGCTTCTGAAGAGCTATCTTGCCCTCGGTGAGCACATAAACATGAGAGGCCTCTCGGCCTTCATTAAAGATCATTCCCTCTTCTGCAATGGCAGCGTCAGTACAAAATGGCATTAACACGCAGAGTTCGTCCTCTGTAAGTTCACTGAACAGCTCGCTTCTTCTCAGCATATTTATGTGTTGAATCATTTAACCCTGATCTTCCTCTCCGGTAAGTCACCCGCCAAACAAAAAAAGCCGATCCTCTGCCCCTGCAAAAGGGCTTGGCCGGCTCTAGAAATTGTATCTTTTAAAAACTGCCCCAGTTTCGCTTCATAAAAGCGTCCTCGCGGTGCTGTGCTGTCCAAACTAATAAAAGATATCGGTATAGATTGTTAAAGAGTGAATTGAATTTAAGAATGAAAATAAACTACGACCTGTATTTTGTCAACATTGTGTTTGAGTTCACAAAAACTATAACTATGGCAGTTTTCACTAGCGGCAGCCATCTATTAAATCCTACTTCACGAAAAAGTAGGGACGAAACTAGAAGTTTCGTCCCTACCATGCTTCCCATTGTGCTTGAGAGAATACGCTACCGAACCTGATTCTAATTGCTATTGAAGCGGCCCTCTCCAAAGCCTTGAAGTTCGTAAGGCTCACTGCTGCTGTATCCACGACTTTGCCTCAGACTTACACCAAGATTGTCTTCACCACTATGCCTTTGACCTGCTCGGTGTTCCATGCCAGGGTTGTTGTGCCTGCCGAATCCAGGGCCTCGGCCATGCTGCCCATGCTGCCCATGCTGCGCACGCTCTCCTTGATTCGCAAACCACGCCTTGTCCATCTCCTCGGTGACCTTTTCTTCGATCATGGCCAGACGCTCATCCGCCTTCTCCTGAGTGATTGCAGGCAAACCAATGCTAATACATGCATTGGGATTGTGGAGATAGCGGAAAGGATCTCGGGGAAAACTTAGACGAACGCAATTCCCCGTTACCGGTGGCCCTAGGTACCAGTAACATAGTAGTCACGCCGGAATGGTGAAAGAGAACCTGGAGCCGTTCCCTGGCTTGGTCATGTAGTCGTCGACGCCGAGCTCCAGGCCAACGAGCCTATCAGCCTCATCAACTCTGGCCGTCAACATAATGATGGGGACCTCGAACTCCCGCAGCAGAGCCTTGGCGACGTCCAGGCCATTGATCTCCGGCATCATGATATCCAGAACGACCAGGTCGGGTTTCTCGTTGTGAAAGCTCTCCCGCGCGGTCTTGCCATCGTGGGCGGACGTGACCTCATATCCAGACTCCTCCAGGCATTTCCGGATGGTCCTCACTATCTCCCGATCATTTTCAGCTACTAGAATTCGCACCGTTTTTTTCGTCCTACGAATTTCGGGTGCACGCTATTCGGCTACTTCCTTATTTATCTAAACGGGTTAGGGAGACCTTAGTTGGCGAAGCCTGCCCAGACACCCTTTAGCTTCTCGATGGCATCAGCGGGCAGCGGACCCGTGTTACCGTACTCTATGGCCTGCTGCAACTGATCGATATTGGCAATGCCAATCAGCGACGTAGAGATGTGCTCGTTGTTCAGTGAGAAGCGTATCGCCGCCTCTACAAGACTGCCAACGTATCCATCTTCGACAAGAAACCGAAATGCGCTGGAGCAGTCCAGGTCTTCCTGATAGGTGCCACTGGAGCCCATGGGCGCAGGCGGCGGCGAGGCGTTCTCGTGCCTATCCGAGATGCCACTGAGCGCTCCGCCGGCCAACACCCGAATGGCAAAGACGCCAATGCCGTCATCGGCTGCCTTCTTGATGTGCTGCCGGTAGTCCTGGAACGGGTATCCCGACGGCACCGCATTGGAGCCAGAGGGATTTAGCAGGTTATAAGCCGCCTGCATTCCAAAAGGCTTCGCGGAGTCCATGCACTGGTGAATCGTATCGGTATCGCCAACCGCGTTCATGCCCCAGAAGCGCGTCTTGCCCTGCTGCATCAACGTCGCGAATCCTCGTGCGGCGGCGTCTACGTCCTCGGCAGTGATGATTCCGCCTCCCAGGACCTTGTCACCCTGGTAGAGAAGCCTGTCGCCGTCACGAGCCGGACCTACAGGATGATGCAGCGACACCAGGTCCACGCTGTCCCGCCCCATACGCTGAAGGCTACCCTCGACATGCTGCACGACGGCGCTCTCGATATCCGCCATGTCCTCGACTTCCAGCTTGACCTTTGTGCCCAAGACAACGTCGGCGTTCAGCTCCTTGAGCGCCCAGCCAATGTTGGTCTCCGAGACGCCGTTGCCATAGAGCCGCGCTGTATCGAAGTAGGTAATGCCAGAGTCGATGGCCAGTTTCACGGCGTCCAGCATCTCGGTGCGGTCGCCCTTGACCATAAGGCCGCCGACGGCACCGCAGCCGTAGCCAATCTCCGATACCTGAATGCCAGTACGGCCCAGTGTTCGATACTTCATTGATATCTCCCGTTTCCGAATAAATAAGTCATTCCGAGCACAGCGTGGATTCTCAAGAATTGGCTTGTGTGGACGCAAAAGCCTTAGATTCCTCGTTGCCCCGGCTCTTGTTATGACCCTATCAGCCGACGGCCCTTCATCCTGGACTTCCCAGACTACGGCTGAAGGGATATCTACAGCATGTCTATGTTTCTCTTTTCACGCCCAGTGTGACGTCAACCCCGTCCATATCCTGCTCTTCCACGTAGGCGCCTTCAGCTGGTACAGCCTTGACCAGTTCACGAGACAGTGTCTCATGACGTATGTATTCGGCGTGGACGTCGATTACCTTGTTTATTTCTTCATTGCCCTGAAAGTAAGTCGTTATGTGGTCAGATATGTTGAATTCGGCAGACCGACGCATATTTTGAATACGATGAACAAGCTCACGGGCCTTCCCTTCCAGTCGCAATTCCTCAGTGATCTCGGTGCTCACTGCCACAGCGTAGCCCGCCTCGGAGGCAACTGAATATCCCTCCAGAGGGTACTGTTCGACCAAAATCTCTTCAGGGAGCAGGTCGAACCCGTCCAGCTTTACAGTGTCTCCAGACGCTACCTGTCTAGCAATCACTGAGGAATCGAATTCCTCCAATAGCTTTCGTATCCTGTTCATGTCCTTGCCGTACTTGGGACCCAACAACTGGAAGTTAGGCCGGATCTCGAACCGCAACACGCCTTCAACCTCGCTGGCGTCCTTGATGTCCGCAACGTTCAGTTCATCCTTGAGCTGAGCGGTGATCTCCTTCAGGTACTTGCGCTCAGACTCCTTGGGCAGGCTGACGACGGCCACCGACAGAGGCTGGCGCACCTTAAGCCC
>CAJWRP010000128.1 GCA_913046025.1 uncultured Chloroflexota bacterium | reverse complement strand
GAGATTACACCCAGCAAAGACGTAGTTTTGACAACCAAGGGCAGGCCGTACGCGGAAAGCATTGTGCGGCGGCATCGCCTCGCTGAAAGACTCGTTGTGGATATCTTGGGTGTAAGACTTGAAAATGCTCATGAAGAGGCCCATCGCCTGGAACATGCAATATCGCCTGAAGTCGAGCAGAAGATCAGAGAAAAGCTAGGAAACCCGACTACTTGCCCCTTTGGCCACCCCATACCAGGCAGTGGTTACAAACCTCACAAGGGCGCAGCGACTCTGGACCAAGCTACTCCCGGACAGAGGGTGATTATCGATAGGGTGCCTGAGGATGATCAGGCGTTGCTGGAGTACTTCGTCTCAAACAAGCTCATACCCGGTCAGGCCGCGCTGGTTGAAGAGGTCGACTACCCCCGCAGAGTGGTCAGCCTACAGTGTGATGGGAAGTCTGTCGTCTTCAGCTACGATATTGCAACGCAGATTTGGGCACGACCCGAGGACTAGTTCACTGGCCAAGGTGGGACGTTAACCTTATATTGTACATATGTTGTCGCAGCGAAATTCCGATTCAGGGCTGCATACAGGCATAAACGGGGATTTTGGAGCGGGAGACGGGATTCGAACCCGCGACAGCTTGCTTGGGAAGCAAGAACTCTACCACTGAGTTACTCCCGCTCATATGATGGGTTGTAACCGCATTCTAGCAAGTCAACGCTAACTGCTCAAGAAAAATTTTGCGCATCAGCTTGGCGATTCCTTCTCAGTCTTCATCCTTCATTACCTAGGGCGTGGCCTCCGCCACCGTCGTTGTGCAATACTGTGTCCCTCGCGTTAGACGCATTCAAGAAATAGTGAGGGAGAGTCGATGGTTTTACAACCAGTGATACTGGAAATGGGCATGGGAATCGATTTGCACGGACACAACTACACGGAGGCGGCAAGGCGCGCGGTATGGAACGCCGTGCATCAGAGCAGCTTAATGCTTCTGAGTCACCTCGGCCCGGATGCTGCCAAGAACATGGTCGTGGAGGTGACCGTTGGAATCCCCAAGCCTGACGAGGTCGATGAGGCGACAGTGTTGTCCGTGCTGCCTCATGGCAAGGGGATATTAAAGGTAGTGCAGGGCGGCCTGGAAATCGAAGGCCGAGAGGGTTCGGGCGATAAGTCTATCATGGCCAACGCCGCAGTGATCGCAAAGGTTGATCTTGGCCAGTAAATTCCACCAAGCTTAAGAAGGTATGCTAGGGATGGTTAGGCTCCGGTTATGAATCTATAAGGCAATGCCTATTTGATGCATGCCTGTACCGTGGGTAAAATGGGTGCCAACCAGACGCGTTTTGTGTGGAGGCACCTACCGGTCAAGCTAGTAGTCAAGGTCATCGTTCTCACAATGATACTTCAGGTATCCTCGATGGCGTTTGCTGATGAAATGATACTTAGCATGCTCATTTTGCTGACTATCGCGCTGACCACTGCTGCGGTGGTCATATGGCGCGCCGATGAGCATTCTCCCTTTGAGGTGTCGGAGTCATCTGTTGCCATGTCGGATCGGGAGATGACAGTACTGGTTATAGAGGACTAGATTCAGAACTCGAATCTAACCCCTCGAAGATGGCAATTTTCTCCCGTATGTCTTCTGGGACATGACGAGACTTCTTGTGTTGGGAGTCGTACGCTACGTAGATGATTTCCCCGGTGGTAATCAACGCCTCGGCAGTCTGGCGGTGTATTTCTACAGCGACCTTAATGCTGCTGTTGCCTATACCGGTAACCCTCATATAAATATCAAGCAAGTTGTCAACCATTGCGGGCGCCAGGTAATTGAGTGACACATTTACCGTCGCCACGTCAAAAACGTTGCGAGAATCTTCGTCGTAAAGCAGAACACCTAAATTGCGATAGTATTCCGCTTGCACAACCTCGACGTAGTTCAGGTATTGGGCGTTGAAAACGATGCCCTGGGCATCGCATTCGCCCCAGCGGACTCGCAAGGTGTAGTGGAATCGAAAGTCTGATTTTGGCAAGGTGTTGAGGCAACCTACGCGGTAGATATTGGCTTTCCAATAGATTGGCTGGATGATATACTTTCGCCCATGGGCAAGCAACTAGATGCCAAGTGTAAAGTTATTCGTAGCGATGAATTGGAAGTGGAGGTGGCATCCGGTGCCATGACTCGCTTGGCAGGTGTGTCCAAGTCCCTCGCTGGCACAGAGGGCATTCACCTGGCAATCGCTACTATCCCGCCAGCATGTGCATCCAGCCCTCACTACCATACTAATTGTGAGTCAGCGATTTACATTGTTAAGGGCAAGGGGAGATTCCTTACTGGAATGCATTTGGAAGAGTCGCTGGACCTCAACGAGGGCGACTTCATATACGTTCCTCAAGACTCGGTGCATCAGCCGGTGAACGATAGCCTGACCGAGCCATTGGTGCTGATTGTAGCGCGCAACACGCCGGTTGAGATCGTGGTGGAATTCGACCCTAAGACGGGTACAGCGATAGAATAACTCTTGCATCAGCCGTCATTAGGCGACTCCTTGTTGAGCCTTCTCGCCGAATGCTCATTGTCGCAGAAAAACCCTGCAACTACAGGGGGCATTAGCTCAGCTGGTTAGAGCGCAGTCCTGATAAGACTGAGGTCCGTGGTTCGAGTCCACGATGCCCCACCAATCTTCTCCAACGCTTGCCGTAGGCGTTGCCGATGGGCGTACAAATCCCCCATGACGTACCGTAGATGGCACCAAACACTATAGCCTGGTTTAGGTTCGTGGCCGATGCCAGAATTAGTATGGCAATACCAGTCCCCAGAAGAGCAGATCCAAGCAGGAGTCTCTTGGGTGCCCGGTCTCCAAGGAAGCCTCCAAACAGACGCCCGCCAATGTTGAATGCACTCATGATCATTATGACCAGCGCAGCGGATCCTCTGGACAGGCCGACCTCCTGCTCTATTTGCAAGAACTGGTGCACCGTGATCGATGACATGGCGAACATACCTAATGCGCCGCCCAGACTGATGAATTAGAAGGACGAAGTACTCAACGCCTCTCCTACGGTCATATCCGTGCTGTTCTGGGAATATTCAGAGGTCGTATCAACCGAGGCCTGGCCATGAAACTGCGGATGGGGATTGCCATCTGGCAGCAGCCCGTATTTCTCCGGACGGTCGCGCATCATAAGGCCCGCCGGTATCCCTGTTGCCCAGACAGCGACACCTGATAGCATTGCCGCCAGACGCCAACCGAAGGCGCCCTGCGTGACAACAATTAGGGGAATGGCAAAGACGCCACTAATCCCCAAATCGGTGGTCGCAATTCCAATCCCCAGCGTGCGAGTGCGATGGAACCAGTTGTTGATGGCGGTTGAGACTACAAGAAGCAAACTAAAGCTCGCCCCCAGCGCCATGATAGTGAACGCGGCAAGAAACGACCAGATTTCATAAACAGACCCGAACAGCACCAGGCCCAGGCCAAAGATGGCAATACCGAAAGTGAACATCGCTCTCGGACCCACTTGGTCGACTAGATAGCCGATGAAGGGCCCCAATATCGCCATTTCGACTTGCGTTAGAGAGAGAGGTGCCGCAAGAAGGGCCTTGCCCCAGCCGAACTCGCTTTCGAGGAGAGGAAGGTAGGTCGAAAAGCCTTGGAAGTTTATACCGGTGACCATCTGGCAGATGAAGCCGACGCCAACGATCACCCAGCCGTAGAAGAGCCTGCGCTTCCACGTAGATACAGAAACTCCAAGCAAATTATGCGACCTGTCTGTTAAGCGATGAATGAAGATAATAGGAGGTTAACAGAGCTCTTGGCTCACCTACGTGACAGGATCGTGAGGAATTGCCATCGCCAAGCGCCTGTTATCTCGCCCGAGGTTGTGTTGTAAGTAGGGTTGCCAATGGCGTAGTGACGGGAGATAGCAATCTGCCAATTCTGTAGAACAAGCCGAATGCCGGGATTCAGGTTCGCTATCGGAAAAGCGGGTTGCCACCCCCAAAGGCATCTATTGCGGTGCCAGTAATGGCTGAGCTGCTGCTGGATGCCAGGAATGCCGCCACGTGGGCGATCTCCGAAACATCCATGAGGTCGCGCTCCTCCGTCGCTATGTTCTCCCCAAAAGCCTCTCGCAGGCCCTCTGTGTCGACTCCCCCTGGGCAAATGCAGTTGACATCAATCCCGAAAGGCTTGACCTCCGCTGCAACGCTCTCAGTGAGGCTTATGAGCCCTGCCTTGGCCGCCCGGTATGCACTACGTCCCTTGGCTCCTTTGCGGCCCCCTATGCTGGAGATGTTGATGACCTTCCCGTACCGGTTCTCGATCATGCTGGGCAGCACAGCTCTGGTTAGAATCGCCGCCGCCACGAGGTTGACGGCAATGACCTCTTTCCATAAAGCGACGTCGAAATCCACCAGATGGAGTCGGGGATGAATGATGGCGCCGTTGTTCACCAGGATGTCGACTCTTCCAAACTCTGCTAATGCCCCAGATGCAATACTCTGAATGTCCTCTTCGCTGGAAAGGTCTGCGGTGATGGCCAAAGCCCGAGTCCCGGCATTGCCAAGTTCTGCCACAAGGCTGTCGAGTGCGGCGTTGTTGCGGGCGGTTGCAACTATGTTTGCCCCTAGGCTGCCGAGGTGTGTTGCAATTCCACGGCCAATGCCTCGGCTGGCACCGGTGATAACAGCCGTCTTGCCCTCAAATTCTCCCATAGAGCTGTACCCCTCCAGATCAGTTTGTTAAGCAGTATATGCTAATTTCTTAGCGTGATGCTGGTCTGGATTTGCCGGAATACTATCTGGCAGGAAAGTCGTTGAAATTGGACTTTTCATCACACGCTGACTACGATAACTATGTGGTGATTGTTGAGGCATGGGGATAGCCTCTGAAGATACCCTGAAGAGCTGGCAATTATCACAGATTAAATCGTAGCGCCTTCCTAATGCGCTGCTGTATGCATAGTCAATCGGCTTCAAGTGGAGAAGACAAGTGACAGTCACTGACAGTGCCTTAGATGAGCTAATTCGTATCGCCGAAGCAAGGAATCTGACTTCGGGTAAGTTCCTGCGCCTGGCGACGCCTCCCGTTTGGATAGGGGAAGGCGACTGGGGTATATCGATCTCGGACTCCGATGACGAAGACGAGATTTTCGAAAGGGACGGTCGCACCGCGCTGGTGATGGCTCCTTCGCTGTCTGAGCAGATGTCCGACTCTGTGCTGGACTTCAAGGACACACCTGAAGGGGCGAGGTTCACCCTGGACGTTTATTAGAGTCGAGCGGCCCGGATGTAAGGGATGTATCAATAAAAGACCTGACAGTAAGTAGCTAAGGAAGCCTGAACAACATGGATGCAGTATCTGAATCTCTTACCAACAGCCGCACCATAGCGGTAATCGGTCTCTCTCCTGATAGCAGCAGACCAAGCCACTATGTGTCGAAATACATGCAGGAGCAGGGTTACAGAATCATTCCTGTAAATCCAATGATTTCTGAGGTGCTTGGTGAGAAGAGCTATCCCGACTTGAAGTCCGTGCCAGTGCCCGTTGATATGGTCGACATTTTTCGCAGGTCGGAACTGGTAATGCCGATAGTGGAAGAGGCCATTGAGGTAGGGGCCAAGTACATCTGGATGCAAGAAGGCATCGTAAACCTTCCAGCGAAGGCCAGGGCAGAAGCGGCCGATATTCCGGTCGTCATGGATTTATGAACGATGGTTGAACATCGCCGCCGGTCCGGTAGCGACTAATCTAGAACGCGGATACTGACGTCCGCTCTCTGGTCCTTTTCCCATAGCACCCGTCGAAGCTCGTCAATGCGTTCAGGGCAGTGCAAAAACTTCTGCACGTCCAATACGTTGCCTAGCGCCTCTGAGATAGCCGACGCGTAGCCGTTTTATCCTTGATGTCGGCGCTCTGCGCGCAGGCTAGGGTTGGTATGTCGCGTAGATTTACATCGATTGCGACTCTGACGGTTTGCATATCACCTGCCCTTTGTTTGTTGCCAGAATTGCTTACGTATGTCTCGTGGTCGCTTTTGTCCACATACCATATAGAAACCTTAATTACTTAATGATTAGGCTATGTTACTCACCTTAATTTGAACCATCAATAGTTTTCTTTAAGTGAAGGTTTTGCCCATATACTAACCATGGAAGTCTGAAGTGAAACCATCTGTAGTGAACGCTCAATTACGTCGTCCACCCCTGTGACTACATGGGCAGTACAGGGCCATGGGTGGAGGTATGGCAAAGGCAAGTTGCACGCATACCATGAGGTTGCCGCCTAACAATGCCTAATGAAGATAGCGAATGCTACAGCCTTGTCGTAAGCTATTAGTAGACCCGAAAATTCGAAAATACTCGGTAAGAGAAATACGAACCAGCATGACAATAGGTGAAATCCTGTTGAGACCGCAAACCAAGATGAAAAACAGGTCAAGAAATCGGTTGCTGACGCTGACCATCGCAGCTCTGGTAGCGATGGCAGTTGCCTGCGGAGGAGGAGGAGATGCCTTCTTGGGCCGCTGAGTCCGCCTCCTTGGGGCCTACCTTGGGGTCCCCTCCTCCTTGGGACACCCGCT
>CAJWRP010000127.1 GCA_913046025.1 uncultured Chloroflexota bacterium | reverse complement strand
ATCAGGTATGTTCCCCTTCTCTGGATTCTGGAGCAAGGACGAGATCCTGGCTCACGCATTTGGTGCCGGGAGTTTCATCGGAACTCTGGTTTTCTGGCTGGCGCTTATCGCGGTGTTCATGACGGCCTTCTACATGTTCCGTGCGCTGTTCATGACATTCCACGGTGATTTCAGAGGCGGGGCAGAGGCAGACCCTGACGCTCAGACTCATGGAGGCGGTCTTCATCTTGGTGAGTCGCCGGGTGTCATGGCATGGCCGCTATTGGTCCTAGCAGTACCTGCGGTAGTAATTGGCTTCGTAGCCAATCCCTTGACGGACCTGGGCATAGTGCCCATGCACTGGATGTCAGAGTTCATGCAGTCAGGTCCTGCGTTCCACGAAGGAGCGCATGGGACGGCGGCGTTTAACATACCTCTTGCTGCATTCTCCAGTGCTGTCGCCCTGTCGGGAATACTTCTAGCTTACATGATGTACCAGGCCAAGGTGATTTCACCGAAGACTGTGGGGCGCACATTTAAACCACTGTATATTTTGCTTTCGCGAAAGTACTACTTCGACGAGTTATACGAAGACATCGTCGTTCGCAGAGTCTTTTACGGCGGCATAGCCTACTCCATTGACTGGTTCGACCGGTCGATTGTGGACGGGATCGTGCGACTTATCGGATGGTTCGGAGCCAACACGGGTTCCGCCATTCGCCAGACCCAGACCGGCCAACTGCAGAGCTATGGTATGGCCATCTCAATAGGTATCTTATTAATATTCGGCGTGTTCCTGTTCATCAGGTAATAAGGATTTAGCTTGGAATTTTCCGGGTTGTTAACATTAACGGTTTTCCTGCCGCTGGCAGGGGCAATCGTGATCGCCCTATTTCTTAGGGGCGATAAGCTGATCCGAACCTTCGCCGCCCTTATCGTCTCAGCAGACCTGATATTAACGGTCGTCATCTTTGCGAAATACGACTCCGCCAAGGGTGGGGTACAGATGATCGACAGAATTCGCGATTGGATTCCTGGAAGCGGTGGCGGCGATTTCGCCGTGCAGTACTTCATGGGAGTGGACGGTCTAAGCGTACCTCTAGTCCTGCTGACTGGACTTCTGGGGTTTGTTGCGGTGCTTGCGTCGTGGCGAATTGGCCTCCGAGTTCGCGAATACTTCATGTGGTTGCTGGCCCTGCAGACCGGCGTCATGGGCGTGTTCATATCTCTAGACTTCCTGCTCTTCTTCCTGTTTTGGGAGCTTGAGCTTCTGCCCATGTTCTTCCTTATCTCCATTTGGGGGAGTGAACCCAGAAGCAAGCGGGAATTCTCAGCGATGAAATTCCTGATATTTACCTTGTTCGGCAGCGCGTTGATGCTGGTGGGTATCCTGGTGCTGTTCTTCTCCACCGGCACCTTCGACATGACTGAACTACCTGCTGCCATAGCGGGTGCGAACCTCCTGCTTCCAGCAGGGGTGGTATTCGCCCTTCTGTTTGTCGCCTTTGCGGTGAAGTTGCCACTATGGCCCTTCCACACATGGCTACCCGATGCCCACACAGACGCACCGACCGCTGGGAGCGTAATGCTGGCTGGTGTTCTGCTGAAGATGGGCGCGTACGGCATGATACGCGTCTCCATAAGTATGTTCCCTGAGGTGGTTACCAGCGTCGCGTGGTTACTGGCGACTGCTGGTGTAATCAACATCGTCTACGGGGCGATTGTGGTTTTTCGACAGACGGACCTGAAGCGACTCATCGCCTACAGCAGTGTAAGCCACATGGGCTTCGTGGTGTTGGGACTGGCCTCCGTCGCTGGAGTCGCTGGCTCCGTGTCGCCCTTAGGCCTGACAGGCGCTTCGATGCAGATGTTTACACACGGAACCATCACTGGACTGCTTTTCCTGCTGGTGGGCTTCATTTATGACAAGGCCCACACCCGCTACATCCCAGACCTGGGCGGACTGGCCAAACGCATGCCTTTTATAACAATCGCACTGATGGTTGCTGGTCTGGCCTCTCTCGGTCTTCCAGGTACCAGTGGGTTCGCGGCAGAGATCATGGTATTCCTTGGAACCATCAAGGTATGGTCATTGGCTACTGTGATAGGAACTACTGGTGTCGTCTTCGCGGCTGGCTACATACTGTGGACGATTCAGAGGGTGATGTTCGGACCCATCAAGGAGAGGTTCGAAGATATCACCGACGCCTCTGGTATGCAGTTCGTCCCCATCGCCGTGCTTGTCATTGCAATTATAGTCGTGGGCGTCTACCCCTCATTAATTTCTGACGTCTTCGCCAGCGGCATAGAACCTATCGCTAACTCCCTGGAACGCGTGGCGCAGGCGAGGCTGAATTAGCTAAATGAGTATTCACGACCTTTACCTGCTATCACCG
Source organism: uncultured Chloroflexota bacterium (assembly GCA_913046025.1). Next base: position 4,197 of record CAJWRP010000127.1, on the reverse strand, counting down.
GAGCTAAGCCTTGCGGCACTGGGCGCCCTGATAATTCTCGTAGACCTGGTGGTCAAACGGAAGGGCGTCATACCTGCCATTGCCGTTGTGGGACTGATCGTACCTCTGACCTTCAGCATATCGCTGTGGTCTGGTTTTGCCAGCACCGGCCCGGACCAGATGCCAGGGCTGTTCGATACGCTGGTTGTAGACAAGTTCAGCCTGTTCTTAAAGTTCATACTTCTGGCAGCGGTAGGCGTGGTAATACTGGCATCAATCGACTACGTAAAGAAGTTCGAGCGATTCCAAGCCGAATACTACGCCCTGGTCCTGTTCTCAGCCACCGGCATGATGCTGCTGGCATCAACGACGGATCTCATCACGATCTACTTATCGTTGGAGCTGACGGCTCTGCCTATCGCGGCTCTGGCAGCATTTAATCGGGACGTCAAATCGACTGAGTCTGGACTGAAATTCCTGATCCTCAGTGCGATCAGCTCCGCGGTGCTGCTATACGGAATGGTTATCGTATACGGCTTCACTGGAACCACATCGCTACCAGATATCGCGGAACGTCTTTCGCAAATGGGTTTGACGGCGGGCACGCCCTTCGGCAGTAATGCGATGCTGTTTGGCATCGTCTTAATCATTGCTGGATTTGGATTTAAGATTGCCAGCGTGCCTTTCCAGATGTGGGCTCCCGACGTCTATGAAGGTTCACCCACGCCAATTACGGCGTTTCTTTCCGTGGCATCGAAGACCGCCGGGTTCGCGGTCATACTTCGTGTCTTCTATGTAGCGTTCCCGTTGGACATTCTGAGCTTGGACTGGGGAGCCATATTCGCCGTACTCAGCGCCCTCTCTATGACGCTGGGCAACCTAGTTGCGATTAAACAAGACAACATCAAGCGAATGATGGGCTACAGCACTGTTGCCCATGCTGGATACATACTGATGGGTTTGGCCGCAGTTTCGGCAAGATCAGGAGACGCTACGCTTGGGCCATCCGGGGTGCTCTTCTATCTCGGGGGCTTCGCGGCAACCAACTTGGCAGCCTTTTCAGCCATCATAGCCATCACCAATCACATCAAAAGCGACCATATTGATGCCTTCGCTGGACTTGGTAGACGGGCCCCGTTGCTGGCCGCCGTCCTGACTCTGTCCATGCTCTCGCTGACCGGCATACCGCCAAGTGTTGGATTCTGGGCCAAGATTTACCTGTTTGGTGCGGCCATCGATACTGGTCTAGCATGGCTTGTGGTGATCGGCGTAATCAACAGTGTGATTTCTGCTTATTATTATTTGCGAGTGGTCAAAGCCATGTACCTGTCTGCGCCAGAGTCCGATTCAAAGATCGGATTTGGATTCCCGATGCGCCTGGCAGTAGGCGTATCATTTGCGGCAACACTGTTTTTCGGCATATACCCTACCCCACTTCTTAACCTGGCTAGAGCCGCAGCCGACGTACTGATTTCCTAGTTCGTTGACACTCCATAGACCCGATGCTAGACTGCTTCTGGGTCCGCGAAAGTGTATAAATAACCCATATGATTATGCCAATGTTTCACAATCGAATAGTCTCTAAAATGACCTGTGATCTGTTTCCTCAATTCGCCGACCACGTCTCGCAAAGGCACGTGGCTCGATGATAGGGCTTGTCTATAATTCACAGTCGCCCATAACCGCTGAAATGATTGAGACGATTGAGAAGTCCATTGATTTGCCCAAGGACCATTGGAAATGTGCTGCCGGCGAACTGGAAAATATGAGCGATGTTCTGTCGGATACGTCTGTGATTGTGGTTGCCGGCGGTGACGGAACCATACTCCGAATTGTGCGAGTCATTGCGGCTTATCGGATTCCTATGGTTGGCATCAACATGGGTCGCGTTGGATTCATGGCCGAGATTCGTGTCGAGGATGTGATTGAAAAGCTCCCCAATTATTTGAACGACGGGCTTAGAGTAGAAGAACGAATGATGCTGGAGACGACGGTTTTAGGACCCTCTGATTCGGAGCCTAGGCTTACTTTACACGCACTAAACGAGGTCGTCGTCGGGCGCGCTGGTGTCAGCGGACTTCTGGACATTGAGACCACTATTGATGGCGTGTCTCTAACCAGTTACAGGGCGGATGCTGTCATCGTTTCCACGGCTACGGGCAGCACAGGCTACGCGCTTTCGGCGGGTGGCCCCATAATGTACCCGGAAACCCGAGCTATGCTGATTCAACCGGTCGCGGCTCACACAGGACTCAGCAACGGCGTTATCCTCCCAGACTATTCGGTCATAGAGCTGCATGCAGGCCATTCACATGAGTCTGTGTTAAGCGTAGACGGTTTTGCGGACATGCGGCTACAACCAGACGACGTAGTGACGATCAAGCGTAGCCCGTACACGACACGCTTTCTGAGAGCGCATGCACCGAGCACTTTCTACGCTGCCTTGACTCGACGTCTGGGCCTGGAAAACCTTTAGCGCGACCATAAGAAATTATCGAAGCGGAGATGAGCATGGAACCTGAACAGCTTATCAGCTCCCAGTCTATCTACCAGGGCAAGATCATTAACATAAGATCTGACACGGTCTTGCTTCCCAGTGGACGCCAGTCTGTACGCGAAGTCGTAGAGCATTCTGCGGCAGTCGTCATCATCCCGATTGATGAAGACGACAACGTGTTGCTGGTGCGGCAATACCGCTACCCAACGGAACTGTTCATTCTGGAGGCACCGGCTGGCGGCGTTGAAGAGGGCGAGTCGCCTGACGACTGTGCGCAGCGTGAGCTACAGGAAGAGGTTGGTTATGCCAGCAGAAACATGCGCACCATGGGCGGTTTCTGGTCTGCGCCCGGCTTCAGCACAGAGTTCCTATACGCCTATTTGGCCAAGGACCTAGTAGCCAGTAAGCTTAGCGCGGACGACGACGAGTCTATTGAAATAATCCGGACCCCTCTTGCCAATATCGACAGGCTAATCAGGGTTGGCGAGATTCAAGACGCCAAAACCATCGCTGCGCTGCTTATGGCCACCTATCTCTTCGATAAACCCTAGGCAATTATTCAACTGTTTTACCTCAAGAGGAGCTTTCGATGCCAACACTAGATGAGTTATTTGAACAGGTGGATGCTCAGCGGGACGAGATCGTGGCCCTTGAGCAGGCGCTGGTTAGAATCCCCTCTGTTAACACCGGCTTTATGCCTACCGGCAACGAGACCCCCGTTTGTGAATACATCCGAGACTGGCTAGCGGTAGACGGCATCGAATCAGAGATTCTTGAGGCTTCACCCAATCGCGGCAACATCATTTCCAGCATACCCGGCACGTCTGGCGACACAGGTCTGCTCTTAATGTCACACACCGATGTTGTCCCAGTGGAAGAGCAGGAGAAGTGGACCTATCCGCCATTTAGCGCAACGATAGCCGATGGCAGGATTTATGGTCGTGGCGCGTCTGACTGCAAAGGACTTCTCACGGCGCAGCTATACGCCATGCGCTTGCTGAAGAGAAACGGCATCCAGCTCAAGGACACGCTGGGGTTCGTGTCTGGAGCGGATGAGGAGCACGGAGGCCGATACGGTTTCGGCTGGTTGGCTGAAAACCATCCCGAAAAGCTCAAGGCGCCCTTCGCCGTAAACGAGGGCGGGGGTACGCCGATCGATTCTCCCAGTGGCTTGACCTATATTTTGGGAGTCGGAGAGAAGGGTCGCCTGCAGGTCGAAATCGAGATTAAGGGCACCAGCGCCCATGCTTCAACACCGTGGCAGGGCACCAACGCCATGTACCGTCTCAGCCAGGTGCTTGGCCGCATGGAGAGCTACGAGCCAGAGCGAGATACCTCCACTAGCTTGTTCGATTACCTTTCTAACTTTGCCATCGAGCATAAGCCGTCGGCGGCCAACGTGGACGAGATCATCAGCGATCTAGAGCCCGACAACCCTAGGTTCGCCTCAATGATGCGTGCGCTCTCCCGAATGACTGTCACACCAACCATTATTCAGGGCGGAATAAAATCCAACAGCGTTCCAGAAACCATCAAGCTTACCTGCGACGTGCGCACGTTGCCACACCAGAGCGACGATTATCTAAGGGGAGAGCTTGACGAGATTCTGAAGGACATACCTGGAGTCAGCTACGAGGTTGACTACATGGCTGTGCCCAACTCATCAGAATTTGATACAGATCTCTCGCGGGGCATACAAGAGGCCACTGCCAAGGCATTGG
>CAJWRP010000126.1 GCA_913046025.1 uncultured Chloroflexota bacterium | reverse complement strand
ATCCCGTCCTCGGCCTATCCCTACGTGCAGAAGTTCTGGCCCTTCCACGACATTCTCTTCAAGAACCAGAGAAAGCTCGAGTACACCGACCTGGTCCACTACGCAGAAGAGGCGGGTCTGGACGGCGAGGACTTTGATGCCTGTCTCCGGGACCCTGAGGTGGCCGAAGAGATCGCAGCGGATGTGGAGGAAGGACTTCGCATTGGCGTCACAGAAGCACCACAGGTCTTCATCGCGGGGCGGGAATTCCGGGGGGCTGTGAGTGCTCCCATCCTCGATGCCGCGATTCGGGAACGGCTGGGCGATGGCCTGCTGATGCCGATGATCGACACCATGTCGCTGGAAGCACGGATTCATCGCCAGTCCTGGTGGGCCAGGCTGCGGCGCTGGGCGGGGCGGCCCATGGCCTCGATTCGCCTCCACGAGAGTCGCCAGCGCTACCATCTTCCCGCTTATACCGGCCATCACGCCCTGGTCGACTCACTGGCTACGGCAGAACTGCTGCAGGCCCAGATTCTCTATCACTACGATTGGGGCACGCCGGTCAGCGCGCTATGGCGGTAGGCCGGCACGAGCCGGGAAGGGGATAACGAGACTTCAACGCAAAACGGGCGGCTCCATGAGCCGCCCGCTTTTTTCGATTCACCGTCTACGATGCCATCAATAGCGGGGTTCGGAACGCAGCCCCTGAATGATCGCATAGCATGCGGCCAGCAGAACGATGGTGAACGGCAGGCCGGTAGCAATGACCGCGGCCTGCAGTGCCGTCAATCCGCCGCCCAGCAGTAGCGCGATGGCAATGGCACCTTCGATCAGCGCCCAGAACACGCGCTGCGGCTTCGGTGCGTCGACCTTGCCGCCGGCAGTGATCGAGTCGATGACCAGCGAGCCGGAGTCGGAGGAGGTAATGAAGAACACCATGACCAGAATGATGCCGACGAACGAGGTGATCGTCGTCAGCGGCAACTGGCCCAGCATGGTGAACAGCTGCAGCTCCAGCGCGGCATTCTTGACGCCTTCGAAGCCCTGGTTGGCAAGCTGGTCGATCGCGGTGTCACCGAAGGCCGTCATCCACAGAACGGAAACGACGGTGGGCACCAGCAGCACGGCGATCAGGAACTCGCGCACCGTACGACCCCGGCTGACGCGGGCGATGAACATGCCTACAAACGGTGACCAGGAGATCCACCAGGCCCAGTAAAACAGCGTCCAGTCCCCCATCCATTCGATAGGTTCGTAAGCATAAAGGTTGAAAGTCATATCTACCATGCTCGAAAGGTAGCCGCCGATATTTTGTATCAGGGTTCCCAACAGAGTGGCAGTTGGGCCTGCGAGTAAGATGAACACTAGCATCACGATGGCAAGCAAAAGATTGAGCTCGCTGATGCGGCGGATGCCGGCATCGAGGCCAGCAACTACAGAGATTGTCGCTATGGCAGTAATGAAGACGATGAGAAGTATTTGCACATAGGTAGACACTTCTACGTCAAACAAAAAGCTCAACCCCGCGTTCACCTGCATTACACCAAGCCCTAATGACGTGGCCACGCCGAACATGGTGCCTAGCACTGCAAATATATCGACGGCGTGACCGATGGGTCCGTAGATGCGATCGCCGATGAGCGGGTAAAGCGCGGATCTAATCGACAAAGGTAGGCCGTGACGGAAGGAGAAATACGCCAGTGAAAGGCCTACCACGATGTATACCGACCAAGCCTGTAGCCCCCAGTGAAAGAAGGTAATTTCCATCGCACGAGCTGCCGCGTCGGCAGTGCCGCCGATGCCAGATGGTGGCTGGGCGAAATGGGTGAGCGGTTCAGAGACGCCAAAAAACAAAAGACCGATGCCCATGCCAGCACTGAATAACATGGAAAACCAACTGACGTAACTGTATTCCGGAACGGAATCGTCGGCCCCGAGTTTGATATTGGCGAAGCGACTAAAAGCGAGGTAGACCACGAAGCCAAAAAAGAAGGCAATTGACGCCATGTAGAACCAGCCAAAGTTAGTCACCAGCCAGCTCTGAATAGAGCTAAACGTCACCATTGCGTGATCGCTGAATCCGGCCCCGTAGACACACACCAACACGATGAGGCCGGCCGAGATAAAGAACACCGGACGACAAATACTGGTGAACAGTTTAGAGTCGGCTTTTCCTTCTGGAATGTGTTGGTCCATGTGTGCTGCTTCCTATTAGTGTTCGAGTCGCGGCGCTTGTCTAAACGCTTCATCGCTCTGCGATAGTGCAACCAGTTCGGAGCCCAGTGATTGTTTAAGTGGTTCTAGAAAGGAGCTGTATTTTTGCCACTGTCCTACGCCTGAGTTGTTCACTGGTCTGCGTACTTGTTCAGAGCTAGGTGTTCTTACGCTGCGTTCGGTCTTGTGAAAATTCAGACAGGTTTGCTCAAACGGTAGACCGCAGAACTTCAGCAAGCGGCGCACCTCACTCTCTAAGTCCGCGATCACGTCCTCATTCATCACCTGCAGCACAAAGCCAGGCAGTACCTTATCCCAGTGATTCATTAGTTTTACGTAGTCACGATAGTACTGCCCGATGTCTGCTAGCGAGTAGCTGAATTCCTGGCCCTCGGCAAACAACTGTTTGAAGCCACTGAAACAACAATCTAGCGGATTGCGCCGTGCGTCGATAATCTTCGCTCGTGGCAGGATTAGTTTAATAAGGCCAATGTGGCGAAAGTTGTTAGGCATCTTGTCAATAAATAGCGGGGCACTCTGACGATGGCTACGGGTGTCTTCAATAAATTCCTCTCCGAATTCAGTGAGTTCTTTTTGACTTAATAGTTCCAGAACCTGCGGGTAGCCCGGTGTGGCTCCGTTAACGAGATGCCGACGCAAGCGCTGTGATAATGATAGAACATTAGGCAGCTCTAGGGTGCCATCTACCTGACTATGGCTAGAAAGAATTTGCTCGATCAGAGTCGACCCTGCCCGTGGCATGCCCACGATAAAAATTGGGTCTGGACTAGTATGGCCAAAGTCATTTTTTTCAGTGAGCAGCTTTGCGGTTAAATGCTCTTTCTGCAGTTTTAGTTCTTGAGTCATCTGGTCTGCATCATATCGACTCTGTGATTTTTTTAATTGATTACCTTGTTCGTAAAAAGCAAACGACTGTTTTACATCCTCTTGGTCTTCAAATGCTTTGCCCAGTGCGAAGCACAGGTGAACACGCTCCATAAAAGAGAGATTGTCGTCTTGCTGCAGCGTCAACATCTGCTGCATTTCTTGGTCGCTAAATCGATAAGTCTTCAGGTTGGCGAGCGAGAAGTAGGCCTCTCCATGTCTCGGGTAGGCGTTGATGGCTTGCTGGTAGCTAGCGATGGCATTTGCAGATTCACCCTTTGTCTTGAGGGCATGACCTTGAGACGCGAGCGTGATGGGATCATTTGGCAAGATTTTTAAGAGTTCGTCAAAGGTTGCCAGCGCTTCATCAAACTGGCCGGATTGCATGCACTGCACTGCATAGATTGACTGGTATTGGGGGTTGCTCGGTTCACGCTCTAGCAACTGCCTCGCCTGTTCCTGAGCCGCGAGGTGTTGCTGACGTTTACGTAGCACTTGAATGTAATCGATGTGCACACGGATATTTTCGGGGGCTAAGAGGCTGGCAGAATGCAAGAGAAGTTCAGCGTCTTCTAATATGCCGAGTCGCATGCCAATGTCCGCCAGCAAGCGCATGGCTTCGATATGATGGGGTATCTTTCTTAGAAACTGTCGGCATAACTCTTCGGCGCGCAATAGTTTGCCCATAGAAATGAGATCGACGACAGCGATCAGAGGTTTTGGCAGGGAGGTTAGCTCGTTCAGTTGGCCTTGAACGTGCATTGCGGGATGACGTTCGTTGCGCTCGTTATGAATATTCACTCTTGCCCGATAGCTGGCTTCCAGTGCTGGATTATAAAAGCAAGCGCGCTCGTAGGCTTTCAGCGCCTTTTCTTTATTGCCGAGGGCGCGCTGATTATAGCCTTCTTCCTGATGGGCGCGGCCGTGCTCGGGTTGCACTGACTTTAGGTGAGAAAGAGTTTCAAGGGCGGCTTCGTATTGCTGGGTGTAACGAAGGCAGACAGCATTCATGTAAAGCGCCTCAGGCTCGTCCGGTTTTGATTTGAGCAGTGGCTGCAAAGCTTCAATAGCCGCTGAGAATTCCTGACTTTGAATTAGCTTCTGAGCGGCTTCAAGGCTGCTGGTGAGCTCGCTTAAATCGGTTTCTGGGTTTTGTGTGTTCGATAAGCTCACAGGCACCCCCGAGGGATGCCTGATTCATGGTGCGTTGAGACAGTGTTCAGATTCGCCGCCTAAAAGTCATAGGACATTCGAATTCCGCCTGTGAATGGTCTGGCATAAGTCACGCGTTGGCGGTCGTAAATAAACGAGTTCGCGATTTCGGCGCGCTCGTCGCCAATATTTTCGGCGAAGATATCCACCGACCACTGACCGTTGCTAATACCAGCGGTCATACCAAACATAACCCAGCTGTCCATGCGGTCACGGTTGATTGTTATAATGTCACTGTAGGCCTCGTCGGAATAGGTCACGTGCGGCATTATATGGGCTATCCGGCCAGACCCGATGCTCCATTCGTATCGTGCACGTAGGTTAAATTGAACCTCCGGTGCAAAGGCCAGTGAGTCACCGACGAGAACGTCGTTGGTGGGCGTGATGACTTTGGTGATCTCGGTGTCTAGAAAGGAGAACGCGCCTGTCACTGTCAGTCCACTCACCGAGGCTGGTGCCCAAATGAGGTCGCCTTCGATTCCGCTAACTTCAGCATCTGCTGCGTTATCGGAAAAGAACAGATTGGTAATGCTGGGATCAAAAATAGTTGTCTGTAGACTCTCAATCTCTGAGAAAAACAACGAACCGTTGAAGCGTAACGTGTTGTCCAGCAGGTCGGCCTTCCAACCTAGCTCGTAATTTGTCAGATCATCAGTGTCTATGGAGAAGGGAACCGTAAAAGTTCCGGCTGGGTTAGACGCGCCACCAGGACGATTGAGTAGTCCAGGTCTGAAACCTTCAGAGAAAGTTGCGTAAACTAATGTGTTGGCATCCGGTGTCCAGTTCACGCTGAATTTGGTGATGAAGCCATCAGTGGAAGCAGTGTCAGGGTTAGGGTCACTAAATAGTTTGTCTAAATTGTTGCCAGCATTATTGTCTTTGCTGGCACCGAAGTTACCGAATGAACCAGCAGCGCTGCCTTTAAGATCGACTTCGATGTCATACCAACGCGCCCCAGCGATAAGAGCAAATTGATCGTTCAATTCGAAAGTCACCTCACCGAACAGTCCTTGCTGCTCGTCAGTACGCACCACGTCATTACGCCAGATCACGCCGCTTGGCCATTGGCCAGCATCCCTGACCGTCGCGCCTTGGGCAGAAAAATTAGGGCCGAAACCGCGGACACCATTAAAGCCAACAGCCTCAGTCGAATCCATGTAAGTAAAGCTGTTTAGCTCCTGCAGTTCTAGATCGCTATAAAAGCCCCCAAATGTAGCACTGATAGGCCGGTCTGGATTGGTCGAGAAACGTAGCTCATGGGTATTGATCTGAGTTTCAGTGTTGCTTTTAACAAACATGTTGGGTGCCTGACAGGTTCCCATGGGATCGCCGCCAGGGTAAGTCACGCTGCCATCACATACGTAATAAGGTAGATACTGGCCGACAAACATGTAATCTGCATAGTCGACAAACTGATCCGCTTCGCGGTCGGTGAAGGCCCCGGCATAAACGACTTCGAGGTCCCCCAGCATTCCTTTGAGTGTCCAATTAGTGTTGCTGAATGTGTCCTCTAAAGAGTCTTCCTGGTACCGCTGAATTTCAAGGTCATCTAAATTAGGGTCGGAAAAGAAGACGCCTTCGGTTTCAAGCTCCTGTTGCGAATGGGCAACTGTCAGATCCCAGTCGTCGTTAATTTCCCAGAGACCGCTGAGTCGAAAGCCAGAATAAGTCGCGTCATTAAAATCTTCTTCAACACGGTTGCCATTGTCAGCATCAATAAAGCGAACGCCGCTTAGATCAGCGGTCGACTGAAAGCCGGCGCGACCCGCAGCAACAGGAAGCCCGTTAGCGCGCACTGTGCCCTTAGGCCGGAAGCGAGCACTTTCCCGTACATTAAGTTTTCCCGCGACGTTGTCGATGTAGCCACCTTGATTGTCGACGTAAACAACACCGCGCAAGGTAAAACTATCAGTAACCGGAAGATTGACGACTCCTTCAACGTTATTGCTCATCTCACCGTCTTTAGTAAATGCAGAGCCGAATTTGATACTGGCACTGGTGGATAGAGGGTCAGGTTTGTTAGTAATTAGGCGCACAGTACCAGCCTGTGAACTGGCGCCAAAAAGTGTGCCCTGATCCCGAAGGATTTTTCTGAGGTGCCCTACGGCACTTTCGGCGCCCCCGGCGCCCCCGAGCCCACCCCGTCCCGGGCATGCTCCCGGGCAGAAAGCCGGCTTTATACTCCGAGTATGCTCCCGAGTATAAATCCGGCATTATGCTCCCGGGTATATTCCCGAGTATGAACCCGGCTTTCTGCTCACGGGTACGTCCCCGAGTATGAACCCGGCTCTCGAT
>CAJWRP010000125.1 GCA_913046025.1 uncultured Chloroflexota bacterium | reverse complement strand
GCTGACCTGGCTGAACTGGGAAAATATAGTTCCCACTCAGGCGCGAGTGTACATCAAGCCTAATTTTACCTATCCACATTTCAAACCAGGTGTTACCACATCCCCGGCGATGATTGAGGCGCTGGTGAAGGCTCTGAAATCCCGCACAGACAAGATCACTATAGTAGAGTCAGACGGCGGGGCCCACGCCTGGAGCGCCGATGAGGCCTTCGAAGGCCACAATCTGCCAGACCTGGTCCAACGTTACGGCATAACCACCGCCAACCTGATGAACATGCCCAAGGAAAATGTAACGGTAGATATTGACGACAGGCCGGTTACAGTGCCGCTGCCGTCACCGCTGGTGCACGACGCCGACGTTTTCATATCGATGCCTGTGCCCAAGATGCACGTGATGACCGGCGTAAGTCTGGGTTTCAAGAACCAGTGGGGCTGCATTCCGGACGTGAAGCGGCTGAAGTATCATTACAGGTTTACGCCATCTATCCTGGCCATCAACAAGGCACTTCGACCCGGTCTAGTTCTATTCGATGGCACCAACTTCCTGGATCGAAGCGGGCCTATGGATGGCGACCTTGTGAATGCGAACATAATCGTAGCCTCAGATTCACCTGGTGCGGGGAGTTCAGTATGTGCGAAACTGATGGCAATCGACCCACAAAGTATCAAACATCTCAACGAAGCCATTCGAGTTGGGATGATGCCAGCTAACGTACTGGACGTAGAACTAAATGCAGAGTTGAGCCAGTTCCAGCTGTCCCCATTCAGACTGGAGCGCACGATGCTTAACTACGTGGCGCTTTACGCCTTCCACAGTCGGCTTTCGACCTGGTTTCTATACAACTCTAGATTTGCCAAGCCAGTTCACCAGCTGATGAACCTTGTTAGGAAACCATCGGCTGAAATCCGGCCATACTGGTAGAAGTGGACACCAAGAAGATTAACAAGACATGAAACAGGTACTGCAAAGCTACAAGACCGGCGACTTAACGCTGGACGAAGTTCCCGTTCCTGCGCTGCGCTCCAATGGCGTATTAGTGCAGAACGTTACCTCGCTGGTAAGTGTAGGCACGGAAAAATTGATGATGGACCTGGCCAAAAAGAGCCTGATAGGCAAGGCCAGAAGTCGACCAGACCTTGTCCGCCAAGTCATCAACAAAGTCAGGGTAGATGGCATCAAGGACACGTACCGAGCTGCCATGGGCCGTCTGGATACACCTGTGCCGCTGGGTTACAGCTGCGCAGGCCACGTCATTGAAGTCTCACCTGCTGTTGATGACTTCCAGGTCGGCGACAAGGTGGCCTGTTTTGGAGCAAACCAGGCCTCCCACAGCGAGGTAGTCTCCGTTTCGCGCAGTTTGGCGGTTAAGATTCCAGAAGGGGTGGACTTTGAGGCCGCTGCTTTTGCTGGCGTAGGAGCCATTGCACTTCACGGCGTTCGCTCTGCCGAGGTTCAATTAGGGGACAGGGTAGTAGTTATAGGCCTTGGTCTTATTGGTCTCATTGCAGTGCAAATTCTACAGGGGGCAGGCGCCCACGTATTCGGAGTAGACATCAGTCCAGACAAGGTCGAGTTGGCTAAAAGTCTCGGGATGGAACAGGGATCTGATCTTTCTCAGGATGTCGTCGGGCAGGTAAGAGCATGGTCAGGTGGAAGCGGCGCTGACGCGGTTGTAATCTTCGCAGGCGCCAACTCGTCTCAGCCAATCGATCTCGCTGCTGAGGTAGCGCGGCAGGGCGGACGCCTTGCTGTTCCAGGCATGGTGGACCTGAAGCTGGACCGACGGCAGTTTTTCGACAAAGAGCTAAAACTAATGGTGCCTCGGTCGGCAGGCCCTGGGATATACGACCCTCAGTACGAAGAGATGGGCCGAGACTACCCGCTGCCTTACGTGCGATGGACGGCTCAACGAAACATGGATGAGTTCCTTCGAATGGTGGCCGGTGGCAAGGTCGCGCTAGGCTCGATAATTACACACAGGTACGCCATCCATGAAGCCCTACAAGCCTATGACCTGGTGTACAAGGGCAGGGGAGGGCACATTGGCGTGCTCCTCTCGTATCCTTCTGAACCTGTGTCTCGCTCCTCAGTGACTTTGAAGAGGGCAACGGAGTCGTCAAAGTCCCGTGCTGCCGTACCGCAGGTCGGGCTTATTGGAGCTGGCCTGTTCACCAAGTCCATACTGTTGCCCATCCTAAAGAAGATGGACAACATCAACCTGCTAGGCGTCGTTACGGCCAGCGGGTATACAGCTCGACACGTCGCTGAGCGTAATGGCTTTCAATACTGCGGTTCTGACTACCAGGAGCTGCTAGATGACCAGAAGGTGGATAGTGTCCTGATAACCACTCGCCACGACTTGCACGTGCCCATGACAATTTCCGCCCTGGAGAAAGGCAAGCACGTCTTCGTGGAAAAGCCTCTGGCCACAACGCCGGAGACGCTGGCACAGGTCGTTCATGCCCAGGAGTCCAATAGCGGCCACGTAATGGTAGGCTTCAACAGGCGCTATTCGCCCTTCAGCGTGCGAGCGCGACAGGCCCTCTCGACACGAACCGGTCCGGCAATAGTCCACGTGCGCGTGAACGCCGGCCCCGTACCACCCGGTAGCTGGGTGCTTGACCCGATAGAAGGCGGAGGGCGCATAATCGGCGAAATGTGCCATTTTGTGGATTTGGCCCAGTATCTGCTGGGTGCCAATCCCATTCGTGCCTACGCTCGTTCAGTCAATGGATATGGTGCGGCAACTGTAGATGACAACGTTGTTGTGACACTGGACATGTCGGATGGGTCTACTGTATCCATCATCTATGTGTCCATGAGCGATCGCGCGTTCCCCAGGGAACGAATCGAGATCTTTTGGGAGGGTGCCGCCTGTTCCATAGACAATTTTAAGCAGATGAGCATTGTCAGAAACGGCAAGACCGATAATATGAAACGCTGGAACCTGGACCGCGGCCACAAAGCTGAGCTAGAGGCCTTCTTCGGAATGGTCAGGGGCGAAACCTCACCTGTGCCAATGGCGGACTATGCGGCTACTACCATGACTACTTTCGCTATTGCCGAGTCACTTAAGAGCGGAATGCCTGTTGAAGTTCAGAGCGTGGAATCGTGGACTTAGAGAAAACTCATTGAAGGTCCTTTTAATTACCGTAGATTACCCGCCCACAGTGAAATCCGCGGCACGTCTGTTCTCAGAGCTGGCAGAGGATCTGATGCAGCACGGGTATCAGGTTTCCGTGCTGACTTCGATACCAGACCGCAATTTGGCCGACTCCACTGTAAGAAAGCAGAAGTTTTACGGTCGTGAGACTATAAACGGCGCGCGGGTGCACAGAGTCTCCGGACTGCCCATTGGCCGAGATATACCTATTGTGCGGGGTTTGGAACAGTTCATCACAGCCTTTGTATTCTTCCTGATCGCCGTTTTCATAGGGCGACACCATGCGGTTATCGTCTACTCTCCACCCTTGCCTCTGGGCCTAACAGGATACGCCCTGGCACGTTTATGGCGTTCACGAGTGATTATCAATATTCAAGACCTGTATCCCCAAACGGTTGTCGATCTGGGTCTGCTCAAGAGCCGCTTACTAATCGGCATAGCTACCTGGATGGAACGTTTCCTGTACAAGCACGCCGACGCTCTCACCGTGCATTCAGAAGGAAATCGGGAATACGTAATTGAAAAAGGGTCGCGCGTCGCAAAGGTCAAAGTAGTGCACAACTGGGTTGACCTGGAAGAGGTCAGTCCAGGGCCGCTCGACAACCAGTGGCGTAGGACCAATAACCTTGACGGTGCTTTTATCGTCTCCTTCGCTGGAACTATGGGATTCGCTCAGGGCCTGGAAGACATCCTGGAAGTGGCCGGACTCCTGAAAGAGCATGACGAGATCGTGTTTGTGATGGCTGGTGACGGTATCTTCCGGCAACGCCTTCAGGAACAGGCGACAGAAAGCGGCCTGACGAACATCAAGTTCGTCCCAACACAGCCGCCAGAGCAGTATGTAGAGCTCCTACGCGCATCAGATGTCTGCCTGGTCCCGCTAAGCAAAGACTTGAAGACGCCGGTTGTGCCTGGAAAGCTGCAAAGCATAATGGCTGCAGGCAGACCTGCGATCTGCTGGGCCGACCCTGCCAGCGACGCTCGCCGAATGATAGAAGAGGCAGACTGCGGAAGCTTCTTTCCCGCTGGACAACATGACGATATTACTAAGGCTATCTTGGAACTGTTCCAGGGCAACGGTCTTGCAGATATAAAAGGCCAAAACGGCCGAAAATACGCAGAGGCTCATTTCTCACGCCATGGGAGCACAGATATGTACCACGACATTATCACCGAGGCATACACATGACGGAATACGAAGACTACTATAGCGGCAAGACGGTTCTGATAACCGGAGGTGCCGGGGCCATCGGATCCAATCTCACCCGTGAAATAGCGCGACTGGGAGCCAGGGTAATTGTACTAGACGATAACAGTGCCTCAGAACGTTGGAACGTCCCTTCGGACCCCAACGTTCTGTTCGCTAAAGGCACCATACAGGATGAGGTCGTACTGAAGCGCGTCTTCTTCGAAAAGCCGCAAGTCGTTTTCCACCTGGCTGCCTTTTTCGCCAACCAGAACTCTGTGGACCACCCAGAGCACGATCTGGAGGTCAATGGGCTGGGCACTCTGCGGTTACTGCAGTACGCCACCATGAGCAATGTGGATCGCTTCGTTTACGCCTCATCTGGCTGTTCCATTTACGGCAGCAGCGCCCCCCTGCCGCTGAAGGAAGAGTTTATGTCCCTAAACTTGAGCACCCCATACCAGATAACAAAAATGGTGGGGGAGCTCTACTGCAACTTCTTTTACAACCATTACGGCCTCAAGGTGGTTAAGCCCAGATTTTTTAACTCCTATGGCCCCGGCGAAGTGCCCGGCCAGTATCGAAACGTCATCCCGAACTTTATCTACTGGGCCATGAAGGGCCAGCCTTTGCCTATAACCGGTTCAGGGGAGGAAACTCGCGACTTTACCTTCGTGGGAGACATCGTTGACGGCTTGCTGAGGGCAGGATACTTCGAGGCTGCCATCAGCCAGGAATTCAATCTCGCTTCAGGCCGAGAGACTCGAATTATAGATCTAGCCGAGATGATCAACCAGATGGTAGATAGCAAAGCCGGTATCCAATTTGCAAGCCGTCGCAAGTGGGACACTAAATCCAGGTTGCTGGCCTCGATTGACAAAGCAAAAGACATAATTGGCTACGAACCCGAAACACCTTTCGATGAGGGTTTGAAATACACGGTGACATGGTTCCGAGATAACTGGGACCTCATCGATGAGGCTGCGAGCTTCGGCCCTGGAGTATCCTCTGCTGTCCGAGAGATGACGGCCGAGTCCAGCTGAGTGACTCATTAGTCATGCCAGTAAAAATGAAGGTACTCACCGTCATCGGCACCCGGCCTGAGGCCATCAAGCTAGCACCCGTCATTCGAGAACTGGATAGTCGGGCCAAATCTTCAGATATAGAGTCCATCGTTTGCAGCACGGCACAACATCGAGAGATGCTGGATCAGGTATTTGAAGTCTTTAGCATCCGGCCCGATTACGATCTGCAGGTTATGGAGCGGGACCAGACACTAATACAGACGACAGCCAGCGTACTGAGTAGGTTAGAACCAGTTCTGCACCAGGTAAAGCCGGACTGGGTGCTAGTTCAGGGCGACACAACCACTGTCATGGCAGCAGCAATAGCAGCTTTTTACACAGGTTGCAAAGTAGGCCACGTAGAGGCTGGACTAAGGAGCTTTGACAGGTCGCAGCCGTTTCCCGAAGAGATCAACAGGCGCCTGGCGGGGGTGATTGCAGACCTGCATTTTGCCCCTACCGATTCAGCCCAATCGAACCTAATAAGAGAGGGCATATCCTCCGACCATATAATGGTTACCGGTAACACTGTTGTCGATGCGTTGCAGTGGGCGGTGGAGCGGCCTGACCAACCGGGCCTCGGTGCTATTTTGAGTAGACTCAATCCTTTGGACGAAGTTCACGATCTTTCCGACGACTTGGAAGGTCACAAGAAGAAACTCATTCTGGTAACAGCTCACCGTCGCGAGAACTTCGGCAAACCCATTAAGGACATTTGTCTGGCGCTTAAGGACATCGCAGAATCCCACGGAGATTCTGTGCACGTCGTATATCCTGTTCACCGAAACCCTAATATTTTGAAGCCCGTGCACGAAATTCTGGGCGAGACGGAAAACGTAACGCTGATGGACCCCGTAGATTACCTGATGATGGTCCAGTTGATGAAGTCGGCTTACATAATCCTAACGGACTCAGGTGGCATTCAAGAAGAGGCCCCTACCTTGTCCAAGCCGGTGTTGGTTCTTCGCAGTGTAACGGAGCGTCCGGAGGCAATAGAGTCCGGCACTGCCATAACTGTGGGCACTGACCGTCAACGCATAGTCTCCGAGGTGGACCTCCTGTTGGAGGACGAGTCAGCTTATAGAGGGATGGCCCAGGCCGCCAGCCCATTTGGAGATGGCAAGGCCGCTGCGAGAATCGTGGCCCTACTTCTTGGGGAGAACGTTGAGCCATTTAATCCGGCC
>CAJWRP010000124.1 GCA_913046025.1 uncultured Chloroflexota bacterium | reverse complement strand
TATTGATGAGTACAGGAAACAGGGCCGTGGTGGCAAGGGCATTAAGACCTTCAACATCCGCCCTAAGACGGGACCTGTGGCGGCCGCTGAGATCGTAGACGAAAGCAAAGAGGTTTACGTCGTGTCGGAGCAGGCGCAGGTGTTGCGCACCAGCCTATCGGAAATCTCCAGTATGGGCCGATCTACCCAGGGCGTTACCATCTTCAAGCCTCAGCCTGGAGACGCAGTGGCTTCCATTGCATGTGTTAGCGATTTGGGAGACGACGAGGCTCATTCAAAGCTGGAGACCAATGATGCTTCCCCAAACGGTAAGAATGGCACTGGACGCGGCAAGAAAAAGTAAGACTACTCTAGGTTAGTCAGCAGGCAAAACAGAGGGGCGAACCACATGCTGGTTCGCCCCTCTTTATTTCTGCAGGTAATTGGAGCTACTCTAGTCGTCTGCTTTCTGAATTACGGCGTCCATAGGCCCTCGTAGCTCAGAGAAAACCACCTGACCAGGGGCAATGGCTATTACACCCTCACGCACCCCTTCGGGAGTTTGAACCAGCACTCTGTCACCGGCTTCCAGTTCGATGCCAGAGCTGTCGAAATACTGCATCTTGTCGGACAGACGAAATCTGATGCCGACCATGTTGGACATCGATGAGGACATAGACATATTTTCTTAAGAGTCTCCTAGTTTATGCTTGGCAATTCGAGCATTAGATTATCCAGAGCGAGCCTGGGATTGGCGTTGCGCTCAAGGTGGCTCATCGTTGCCTGTATCGTCTTGATGGCGGCGGCGACGGACTCTGTGGATAGACTGTTTGCTACGATCTTCAGCGTGTCCAGGCGCGAAAGATTGGTCACGAGGTCAGTCTTTCCCTGGCTGACTACCAGCACGTCGCGCCACCACTCTACCATGAGGCCTAGCTCGGCCAGCACATCGTCTCTGTTTCGTGTAAACGATGTGCCCAACCTCTCGGCGTAGCCGAAACGACCTTCGAGGCTCTGCCGAAGTGTCACCTCAACCGTATCTAGCTGCGATGCGCGGCGATCTAGAATTTCAGGATCTTGGAATGCATTTATGGCCCAGCCAAGCTTCCCTCCGGACATTCGGGCAACCTCTTCAGCGGCTTCACGGTCGGCGCCGAAACGTTTAACAAGGTCTTGTGATATCAGCTCCAGCGATATGGGGCGAAGCTCCACCCGCTGGCATCGGGAAATGGTCGTTGGTATAAGTGCGCCTATGTCGGATGTGAGCAAGACAAATACGACCTGCTCAGGGGGCTCTTCCAAGATTTTGAGCAGGGCGTTGGCCGCTTCTTCGGTAAGCTGCTCCGCGCCATCGATTATGAAGACTCTGTAATTCCCCTCGTATGGCTTAAGGCTGGCCTCTTTCTGCACTTCGCGAATCTGGTCAATGCTGATGGCGGTCCGGCTTCTCCCCTCTCGTCCCGTTCCGCCGACTTCCAAGATTTTCACGTCGGTATGTAGTGCTTCAGTTATACGGTGGCATGGGCGGCACTGACCACAAGGAGGGTCATCATATTCGCAGTTGAGTAGGCGTGTCAAATCCATGGCCAGCGTCATCTTGCCTATCTGCTGGGGACCACTGAACACGTATGCGTGGGATAACTGACCGGCAAGTGAAGCCCGGGTCAGTAGGTCAATGGCCTTCTGGTGGCCGATGGTTGACCAGTTGCCGGCCTCTATTGGGTGGCCTCCTTAGGCAAGTGGAAGTTCGAGGAGTAAAGTTCGTCCAGAGCCATAGCCAGGGCATCAGGCAGTTGGCCCAGGTCCAAGGCTGCGACAGCCTCATCAACATGCTCAGGCTTGGCGAAGCCCACCAGCACTCCAGACACACCTGGGTGCGCCAGTCCATACCGGATGGCTGTCTGCGCGTTAGTGCCACTGATGTGCATATCGCCGAGGACTTTTCTTAGCTGCTTGCCCCGCTTCATGTCATCGGTTGCGCTGGAACCCGGTGACAGTCCCTCATCAGCGCCGGGTGGTTGCTGGCCTACGATAGCGCCTGCAGCCAAAACCCGAATATTCAAGATACCAACGTTTTTTGATGCTGCGAAATCAATCAGGGTCTCGTAGTCGTGAGCCTTAAACCCGGCGGGTACTGGCCGACCAGCGCTGGGATTTAACATGTTGTAATAAGCTTGGACAGTGTGAATACGTCCGCTTTCAATCATGTGGTGAAGGCAGGCGGTGTCCCCGAATCCAGTGAAGCCGAAGAAACGGACGAGGCCGCGGTTGCGAAGGCGTTCAAAGCCTTCCAGTACGCCCTTGGATCCCATTACGTCGTCCAGGGCTATCGAGCCTCTGAACTGGCCTCTGGCGCTGGTGACAGGCGTATGGAGCTGTATCAGGTCGACGCTATCTCTTTGGAGCCTGCGAAGGCTGGCTTCCATGGACCGTTCAATCTCCCCTGGGATATCGTTGAGATGGTCCTCGCGGATGCTGACCTTGGTGGATAAGTGCGGTTCCGCGCCCAATTGCCGAAGAATCCAGCCCAGATTCTCTTCTGACTGGCCGTCGCCGTAGCTGGCTGCGGTGTCAATCCAATTTATGCCATGCTCCAGGGCCTTTCGGACGACCTCTAGCCTAGACTGCCGCTCGCCTCGGAAGACGGCGCCGCCTACCGCTCCCGCTCCAAATACGATCTCCGATATCTCAAGACCGGTGTTGCCAAGGTGACGGTATTTCATGGTCTCAACCCCTAAGTGACTAAGTTAAGGTATGCAAATAATAACAGTTTTGTGGCGAATCGGCAGGGAGAATCACCATAGTGTCGATAGTGCATTTGCAGAGGAAAGAAAAACGGGGACACTCCTGAGCGAGTCCCCGTCTATTTGCGTTCTTGGTGAAGGCAGCCGTTGATTATCCCGGAACGAGCCCTTCGCCCACAAATACCTCTTCGGCTTCGAGCAGGGTAATGTCTGGCTCTGGCAGGACTAGGTCAGATTCCACCAGATCGTCAATTGGCACGGGTGTGCCATTGTCTCGCACAAGGTCGAGCATCTTCTTGAGCAGGGTGGCGAACTCAACTTCGTTTTCATCTGCCACCACTTCAACCAGGTCATTGTCGATGTGGTTTAGCTCATCGATGAAGGCTCCAGGCAGGTCGTACTGGCCTTCTGTCATAATTCGCACGATCATTACTATTCACCGTCTCCTAGCGCCTTTTTTTCGGCGGTGGGTAGGCTGGAGCGCAAGGCCGCCAGCTCATCCTCAACATTAGCTGCTGCAGTTAGCTGAGCCAGTTCGCGTCCAATGGGGTCGCTGCGGTCTGAGAAGTCGTCCAATACACCGGCTTCTGCAAGCTCATCGATTGCGCCGGCTTTAGCCTTGAGCTTTTCAGTCTTCCCCTCGGCGCGCTCAATGGCCAGTGATATGTCGCCCATCTCTTCTGACAGTCCGGAAAGGGCTGAGCCTATACGGACCTGTGCCTGGGCCGCGCTATACTGTGCTTTGATGACCTCTTTCTTGGTCTTGAAGGAGCTGACTTTCGCCTGCAAACGCTGCTGCATCTGTGTCAGCTTCTCCTGTTCCAGCTCCATGTCATATATCTGCTGGTCCAGGCCCTCCAGCTGAAGGAGGGATGTCTGTTTGTGCTGGAGCGCCATTCGTGCGAGATCTTCTCGTCCAAGCTCCATGGCCTTGCGTGCCCTGGCATCAATTGCGACGATGTCTTTTTTGGCTTTGTCCGCTTGGCTCATTAACATGCGCTTGGCAGTGACCATCTTCGTGACGTTCTCGCGGACCTTCTTTAAGGATTCCAGTTGTTGCTCGTAGGCGTAGTCCAGGGTCTCGTTTGGATTCTCTGCATCGTCTACGATCTTGGTCATTTTGGCTTTTACTACTGTCGACATTCTAGAAAGTAGTCCCATATCCACCTCTCTCTGTCTTATCCGTGCTGTGACAATACCTGTTCTGAAAGAAAATGTAATTGGAAAAACTAATCGCTGCTCTTGAAGAGGCCAATCAGGCCGAGCAGTCCGATCACAATTCCGGCAATGATGAATACTATGCCTGCCACGTCTAAGAGAAATTGAAGTATTCCTAACTTAAGCACGACACCCACAATTATGAGAATAATGCCTAAGAGAATCTGACCACTGCCCGTAAACCTGCCCATGTGAATACTCCTTCTCTACGACCTAGAATCAAGAAACCATTCTGATAAGTATTATAGCCCATGTGGAAATGCAATGGCTTTGGGCTTCTTGGCATGCTTCAGTTGGATTTAGGGATATCTGGTCTGCGCTTCGAACGGGTAAAGCGGCACTCGTCCCCTTTGATGGTCCTGATAACTAGTTCTGGACAGTGCAGTGCGCGTTCCCTGGCGTTCAAATGAGGATTGGTTCGATAGAAGGTAGTCACCGTGGTGTTGTCGATCATCATTTGGGAGACGTTGGCGTGCAGGTCAACGTTCATTTCGATGGGAACGTCAGGGCCGGCAATCTCTCGTACCCTACGGCAGACCTCCCCGTCGGCGTCAGGGTACTTTTCCGAGACTGCGGCGCTATGTTTGGATAAGAAGACTCTGCCCCACGGTCTCTGGTCGCATATAAGCTGGAGCATATCACCTACGATGCGGTCGAAGGCGTCCTTTGTAATCGTGCCTATAGGGCCAGCATGTGGTTAAAGAAGCGAAACAACCTGGCAGTTGAACTCTTCCTCGGCTTGCAGAAAGCCCGCGTTGGTGTGAAATGAGTGCAGGTATTCCTCTACGGGCTCCTGGCCACGCACAAAACCAGTCTGCTGAAACTCCTGGTATGTGGCAGGGACCCTGGAAAATGTGTTGGACTCACGGGCCATGCCAAGCAGCGCGATTCTCATTTTTACATGCTCAGGGGAAACTTTTTTTTGCAACGGAGTTGAATAAAGCTCGGTACAGTGAGAGTGTTACAGGTGATTAAGAGCCAGCGTTTTACCGCATAGCAATAGATGCGGTTGGCCGTCTCAAACCTTAGCCTGAAAAAAGGGCATTAAATAAGGGCTCACAGAAAATATTTTTGGCCCACTATATCTGATATATTAGGTCTAGTAGAAGTCTATGAGGATGGACGGCCAGAACCAAAAGGTGATAGGGTTTTTCCGTTTGGTCACGATTATTATCTAAAAAATAAAATAAGGAAGTGCGGATGAAAGGGAAGGATTTCCTATCTGTAGCTGACCTATCGGCAGAAGAAGTGCTTCAGATGGTACAGAAGGCGAAGGCCATCAAGGCTGATGCCACGGCTCGGCCTCTGGAAGGCAAGCAATTCGCCCTGATATTCGAGAAGCCGTCCCTGCGAACCCGCGTTAGCTTTGAAGTTGGCATACGACAGCTTGGTGGCCAGTGCGTTTATCTAAGCAAAGACGACGTTGGTCTTGGCACTCGCGAACCTGAAGAGGACGTAGCGAGGGTCCTGGATCGCTGGGTGGACGGCATCATCGCTAGAGTGTACTCCCA
This sequence comes from uncultured Chloroflexota bacterium, assembly GCA_913046025.1. The sequence goes on along the minus strand of CAJWRP010000124.1, from coordinate 1,160 downwards.
CAGGAGCTTGGAGATTCTGTCCGAACATACATCCATTCCTGTCGTGAACGCGCTGTCTGACTTGGAGCATCCTTGTCAGGCAATGGCGGATCTGTTGACTATACATGAGCACAAAGGTAGCTTCGACGGCCTGAAGTTAGCCTTCATAGGTGACGGCAATAATGTTGCATCCAGTCTAGCCATAGCATGTGCCTCTGTCGGCACTGACTTTGTTCTGGCGTCCCCCAAGGATCACCAGATGCCTTCGCCGGTGCTTGAAGAAGCGAAGCGAAGGGCCTTTGTTAGCGAGTCAAAAATCGATTGGTTCGAGGAGCCTGGTGAGGCGGTTGCGGACGCAGATGTGGTCTACACCGATACCTGGGTGAGCATGGGCCATGAGGCTGAGAAGGCAGAGCGCCTGCGGATATTCAAGGACTACAAGGTGGACGAGGGCCTGGTGAAGGGTGCCAAGTCCAATTTTGTTTTCATGCATGATATGCCAGCATATCGCGGCCAGGAGATATCCGACGGTATGATAGATCACGAGAGGTCCGTCGTGTTTGACCAGGCCGAAAATCGGCTCCACGCCCAAAAGGCGATTCTTGCCGATCTTTTTTCCTAGTTATATCGAAGAATGAGACTATAAGGCACAGAAGAAGAGGAACAGAGTTAAATAATGGTATCGAGCATCAAGCCTCTGGTGGCCATCGTGGGGAGGCCCAATGTTGGGAAGTCCACTCTATTCAATCGGCTGATAGGAAAACAGACGGCTATCGTGTCAGACATCGCCGGCACCACCCGCGACGTGATCGAGGTCCATCTCGACCTCGCCGGCGCGCCCGTCATCGTCGCCGACACCGCCGGCTTGGGGGCCACCCGCGGTGGGGCTCAGGATGGCGGCCGCAACGCCGGCCGAGGCCATGCGCGCCATGTAACGCCCAACGCTCTGGCCTACCGTCGGCGCACGGGAAACGGTCGTGCCGATGTGGCAGTGCACGTCGATATAGGGTCTCATGCCTTCACCTCCACGCCACGCCGCGTCTGCGTAGCTTCGCGCGCCGCGTCAATGATCGCTAAATTCCGCCGCGCGTCAGCGCCCGTCACGGGTGGTGGTTCGCCTGCTTTCATCGCCTTGAACGCCTCGAGGAAGAACGCCAAATGCCCCGTGGGGTCGTCCGCCT